>JBBIVG010000009.1:0-13008 GCA_037439865.1 Nevskiaceae bacterium | reverse complement strand
ACGGTCGTCGCGCCGACCGGCTACGGCAAGACGACGCTGATGGCACAGTGGTACGCGGCGCTCGCGAGCGACCCGTCCCGGCGCGTCGACGTCGCCTGGCTGAACCTCGACGCGAACGACAACGATCCGCCTCGCCTGCTGCGTTACCTGTACGGGGCACTCGGCAAGTGCGTGCCGACCCTCGCGGCGGATGCCATCCGGGAGATCACCCAGACCGCGGAACTGTCGGTCATGCTGGAGGACCTCAGCATCCGCCTCGCCGCCCATGACCGGTCGATCGTGCTGTTCCTCGACGACGCGCAGGTGATCACGAACACGGACGCAGTCCAGGTCATCGAGTGGCTGCTGAGCCGCGCCGGCACCGAGCTGCGCTTCGTCGTCGGGAGTCGGCAGACGGTGGGCTGGCCGCAGTCGGAACTGCGGCTGCGTGGCCAGTTGCTCGAAATCGACCAGCGCGCCCTCGCCTTCGACGAGGACGAGGCACGCAGCTTCTGCAGTGCCCGGCTGCCGCGCGCCCTCGAGCCGGCCGCTCTCGCCAGCCTGCTGCAGAAGACCGAGGGCTGGCCAGCCGCCATGGAGCTGCTCACGCTCGCGCTCAGCGAGACCCCCGACGCAGGCCGCCTGATCGCCGACTTCGCAACGACCGAGCGCGGAGTGCTGGAGTACCTGAGCGACGCGGTCTTTGGACGGTTGCCCGTCGAGCAGCGGGCGCTGGTGCACCAGCTCGCGCAGTTCGACCGTTTCTGTGCAGAACTCGCGGCCGCAGCCCTCGGCCAGCGCTCGCCGGACATCCTGTTCGCCGAGCTGCAGCGACGGCACCTGTTCCTGATTCCGCTCGACCGGCAGGGACGCTGGTTCCGCTTTCACCACCTCGTCGGCGAGTACCTGCGCCGCCACGACCCGCGTGAGCCATCCGCCATCAGTGCCAGCCTCGCCGCCGGCGGCCAGTGGCTGTTCGACCACGGCATGGTCGATGACGCCATCGACTGTGTCGTGCGCGCCCAGCAGTGGGAACTGGCCTGCCGGTGGCTACTGAAGGCGGCTGAGGACTCGGCGCAGCGTCTCGGCGATGGCGCGAACCTCATGCGCTGGATACCGGCGATCCCGGGCGAGGTGCTCGACCGCCATCCGCTCATCCGGCTGAGCCACGTGTTCTCGCTGGTGTTCAAGCGTGCCGCGCCCGAGTTCGAGCGCGAACTCGCCGACCTCGAGGCGCTGGCGGAACGCCTGAAGCAGGATCCGGCGGCAGATCGCGCCGCCGTCGAGGAACTGCTCTGCGCGTTGCCCGTGCAGCGCATGATGTGGGAAGGCCTGCGCGACAACGCCGCGAACCTCCGGGCGCAGGCGGAAGCGTGGATCGCCGCCTGGCCGAAGGCTCGCGCCCGTTACCGCGGCGACGTGCACAACGTCGCCGCCTTCGCCTGCAAGAGCGACGGCGACATCGAGGCGGGCCTCGCGTACGCCGCGCAGGGCGAAGCGCTGCAGCAGGCCGACAACGGCCAGTTCGGGGTTTCCTGGAGCAAGGTCCTGCGCGCCGTCCTCCTGCTGAAGCGCGGGGACTTCCGGGGCGCGCTGGCGGTCGCGGACGCCGGGTTGCAGCACATCTCGGAGAGGCTGCACGGCCACCCGGAGCATGCCGCGTACCAGCAGGGCGTGCGCGCGGCCGTGCTCTACGAGTTCGACGACATCGCGGGTGCGAGCCTGGCGCTCGAAGCGAGCCCCGACGCACTCGACGACCGAGGCATCGCGGACTTCATGCTGCTCACGTATCTCAGTCGCGCGCGCCTGCAGTTCCACGCCGGCCAGCCGGACGCCGGCCTTGCGGCGCTGCAACTTGGGCGCAAGCTCGGGCAGCGCCGCGGGCTGCCCAGGGTCTGCGTAACGCTGGCGGGTGAGGAATGCGTCTGGCTCTGCCGCCTCGGCCAGGTCCCGGCTGCACTCGAGCTGGCACGCGCACAGGACTTCGACCGCACGATGCACCCGCAGTACGGGATGGTGGCGGACAAGGCGGCTCGGGTGGCGCCGAGGCTGCTCATGGGCGAGCAGCCGGAGATGGCGATCGCACAACTCGGGCCGGCGCTGGTGCGCGCTACCGAAAGAGGCTTCCACCATCGGCGCGTCGAGCTCCTGGTCCTGCATGCCGCAGCGCTGCTTCGGTCGGGCCGCACGGCCGAAGCGCTCCAGTCCTGGCGCGTGGCGATCGAGCTCGCGGAGCGGTTCGGCTATCGGCGCGTGTTCCTCGACGACATGGACTTCGTGGCGACGCTGAACCACGCGGCGCGCGGCAGCGAGGGAATTCGACTGCCCGTGTGGCTAAAAGCGACGGCACCCAGGGCCGCCTCCCGCGGAGAGGAAGCCCTGACGCGCAAGGAACTGCGCGTCCTCAAGTACCTGGAGACGGGCGCCTCGAACCGCGAGATCGCGGACTCCCTCTTCGTCTCGGAGGGCACGCTGAAATGGCACCTGCACAACGTCTATCGCAAGCTCGAGTGCAGGAGCCGCTCGGGCGCGATCGCGGCGGCCCGTCGGCAGGGCCTGATCTGAGCGACCGACGGACCGCGACGCCCTGCGCGACTCAGTCCGGCAGCGCGCTGCAGAAGCCGAGCGCGTTGAACGTCCGGATCAGCTGCCGGTGTGAGAACGCCGTCGCCGCCGACTGGAACCCGGGCTTCCTGAGCTGGCCCTGGAGGATCAGCTTCGCCGACTCCGCGCTGATCTCCCCGGTCCAGGTGTATGCGGCCGACAGGTTCATCACGTAGGTCGCGGTCTTCGTCCGGCCCTGGCCGTAGACGACGATCACGCCGCGCTGCACGTCGAGATCGTCCTTGGGTGGCTCGCCGGTGCTGATCTGGTCGGCGATGGCATTGCTCAGCGCTTCGCGGCCTGCCTGGTCCAGGCCCACGGACTTCGCGTTGAACGCCCGGATCGCCTGGATGATGGGATCGATCATGTGCTCGCCGATGGCCGTGAGCACCTTGCAGTTGCGCACGCGGCCCTTGAGCCACACGGGCTCGCAGGCGCCTCCCCAGGGATGGGCGCGCAGCTTGGCGTTGCGGTACGGCACGAAGACGTCGTGGGCGACGTCGTTCGGCCAGGCCTTGTACTGGTTCTGTTCCAGGTAGTACTGCGAGGTGTCGTTGCACACCATGCGCAGGAACGACTTCGTCGAGGCCTCGGACGGCAGGCCGTTGTCGATCTGGTAGAGGATGTCGAGCGAGTCGATCTCCGGGTCCTCGAGCACGACCTCGGCGGCCAGCGCACCCGCCGCCCACATGAACGACGTGGCCGGCGCCAGCAGCAGGCCCTTCGCGGCGAACTCGCCGCCGTACTTGTCGGCAATCGCGCGCACCCAGTCCTGCTCGCCGGTCGTGTCGAGATAGTGACAGTTGGCCTTGAAGGCCGCCTCGAGGATGGGCCAGGCCACCTGCATGAACGGCCCGGCGACGTTGATCACGATGCTGCACTTGCTGAACAGCGGGACCAGTGCCTCGACCGTGCTGTCCGCGGCAACGATCTCGGCGTCGAGCTTCCACGCCTTCGCGCCGAGGCGCTCGCGCACGATCCCGAGCGCCTTCTCGAGCTTCTCGCGGCTGCGACCCGCGAAGTAGAACGGGATCTGCCGATGCGCCAGCGACTCGGCGACCAGCTTGCCGGTGTAGCCGCTCGCGCCGTAGATGATGACCTTGCGTCCGAGTGCCATGTCTTTGCTCCAAATGGGGTGTGCTGGATGGGTCAGCGCGCTTCCGTGTGCACGTGCCGTGGATTCGACTCGAGGGCCTCGACGAGGAAGCGGTCCTGCGGCTTTTCCGATGCGGTCTTCGGGATCTGGTGCAGCAGCTGGATGAACGCCGGCACGGCGTTCGGCTCGAGCTTCTGGCGACAGACGCGGTAGAGCCCCTGCGCGTCGAACGCGGCGAGGTCCGTATTCTTCGGCACGACCGCCGCGACGACGTCCTTTTCGCCGGGCACGCCGCTCGCGGTCGGGATGCCGTACACGTAGACGTCGTCCACCGCGGCGTCTTCGGCGATCACCTTCTCGATGAAGGCCGCGTTGATGAACTCGCCGTTGCGACGGATGCCGCTGCCCTTGCGGAAGAGGAAGAACAACCACCCGTCCTTGTCCTCGCGGACCACGTCACCCATGTGCAGCCAGCCGCCGGCGCACTTCTTCGCACTCGCCTCCGGGTTGCCGTAGTACTCGACCTTGATCGGGGAGCCGTCGGCATTACGGAACAGGATCTCGCCGACGCGCTCGCCGTTCGCGTCCTTCGGCACGTCGTTGCCGTCGTCGTCCACGATGCGGTGGATCAGGGTCGGGATCGGCTTGCCGATGCTCCCGACCGGACCGACGCCGGGCGGATTGCCGGTGAGGCCGCCTTCCGCGGCACCGTAGAACTCGTGCAGTTCGACGTTAAATCGCCTGCGGAACTCGTTCCAGATCGCCGCGGGCATGCCGGCCGAGATGATGCTGCGCACGGGGTTGTCCGCATCGTCCGGCTTCGGCGGCTCCGCGTAGATCGCCGTCGTCATGCCGCCGAGCAACGTGAAGTTCGTGCACCCGTACTTGCGGGTGATGTCCCAGAGCCGCGACTTCGAGAAGCGACGCGACAGCACGCAGGCGATCGCATTCACGAGCGACGTGCCGAGCGTGATGACCTGCGCGTTGGCGTGCGTGAGCGACAAGCCCGAGTACAGCCGGTCGTCGGGGCGGAAACCGAACAGGAACGGCGCGATCTTCGCGTTCTCGCAATAGCGCCGGTGCGTCATCACGATACCCTTCGGATCACCCGTCGTGCCCGAGGTGTAGATGAGTTCCATCCGGCCGTCGGGGTCGGAGCCCGGAAATTCCTCGCCCCGGAAGTCGCAACCCGCGACCTCGCCATAGGGCCGTACGCCGACCGCCTGCAGCTGCGCGGTGGTCGCCTTCCCCTCGTCCGTCGGAATTCCAATCACCCACTGCAGCGAGGGCACCTTCTCCCGCACGCCGAGCAACTCCTTCAGCGCGTAGTCGCCGGCAATCACGCCCTTGCAGTTCGCGGCGGAGAGCATGTACGTCAGCTTCTCCCCCCTGGTCCGCGGATCGATCGGCACGAGCGCCGCACCAAGCAGCGATCCCGCGACCATCAGGTCCACGAACTCGGCGTGATTGGCTAGCAGCGTGGCGACCATGTCGCCCGGCTTGAGGCCGAGCTTGCGCAAGCCGGTCGCGAGCGCGCGACCCTTGTCCCAGAGCTCCGCGTACGTGCGCGTCTCGTCCTCGCGGACGCCGGCGCCCTCGACGGTCAGCACCCGGAAGTCCGGCTTCTCGGCCGCCCACCGGCTCACGACGCCGGCGATGGTGAGCGGGTCATAGGCGGGCACGTCAGTCCTCCTTTACGAGGATCGTCACGACCGTTGCCGCCGCATCCGTCCCGATCGCGCCGCCCCCGTTGTGGGCGAGCGCGACGCGTGCGCCGTCGACCTGGCGCTTCCCGGAGCGGCCCTGCAGCTGCTCGGTCAGCTCGACGATCTGCGCGCAGCCGGTCGCGCCGACCGGGTGCCCCTTGCGCAGCAGGCCTCCCGACGTGTTCACCGGGATCCGCCCGCCAAGACGCGTCGCATCCGTCTCGATCAGCTTGATGCTTTCGCCCGGAGCGCAGAGACCGAGGTACTCGTACGCTACGAGCTCCGAGGGCGCGGACGCGTCGTGCAGCTCGACGCACGAGAGATCGCCGGGACCGATTCCGGCCGCCGCATAGGTCTGTTCGGCAGCGAGCCCACCGACGGACTCACCGGGGGCCGTCATGTCCCACCCCGACACGAGCGCCGAGGCCGCGACCCGCACCTTGTTCTTCAGTCCAAGCTCGCGCGCCTTGCGCTCGCTCACCAGGATCACGGCCGCCGCACCGTCTCCAATCGGCGAGCACATGGGCAGCGTGAGGGGCTCGATGACGGTGCGCGCGGCGAGCACGTCGGCGACGGTCATCACGTCCTGGAACTGCGCTCGCGGGTTCATGCTGCCGTGGAACGAGTTCTTGGCAGCGACCATGGCGAAGTGCTCCTTCGTGCTGCCGTACTTGCGCATGTGCGCCTTCGCCATCACGGAGTAGATGTCCATGAAGATCGAGCGGTTGACCCCTGCGGTCGCGGCGTCGAACGGCTCGCCGGCCGCTTCCGACATCCGCTTCAGCACGTTGATCGCGCCGTCCGGATCCTCGACGTCCACGGCACTGGAGAAGGCGCCGAAGCTCCGCGCCTTGTCCTCGTGGAAGAGCTTCTCGCTGCCGCAGGCCAGCACCACGTCATACAGGCCGGCGGTGATCATCGCGCAGGCCTGCTGGAACGCGGTCGACGACGACGCGCAGGCGTTCTCGACATTGACGACCGGGATCCTGCCGATGCCGATGTTCCGCAGCGCGACCTGCCCGCGGATCATTTCCTGCCCGGTGACGACGCCGGCGGCGGCGTTGCCCATCCACGCCGCCTGAATCGCGGACTTGTCCATGCCCGCGTCCGCGAGCGCCGCGGTGACGGCCTCGCCCGCGAGTCCCTTCAGCGTCTTGTCCATCTGCTTGCCGAACCGCGTCATCCCGACGCCGGCAACGTACGCGCGCATCTTCATCCCTTTGCCCTCACAGCCAGTCCGGGTTCACGAGGTCGGCGCCGCCCTTGAGCGCGAGGACTTCGTTGTTGCCATCGGCGATCAGCATCGCCCGCGCGTCGCGGAACAGCTTCTCCATCGGGTATTCGCGGCTTACGCCGTTGCCGCCGAAGATCTGCAGCGCGTCGGACGCGACCTCGAACGCCGTCTGCGTCGCAGTGACCTTGGCCGAGGTCGACGCCAGCATCGAGGGCCGCGCGGCCGTGGCGTTGTATTCGACGACGCGCCGCGTCAGTGCCCGGGCCGCCTCGATCTTGCGGAACATCTCGAACAGGCGGAAGCGCACGTTCTGGTGATGGATGATCGGCAGGCCGCCCTGCTTGCGGCGGTGGGCGTACTCCCACGCGTGCTCGAAGGCCGCGCGCGCGAGACCGACGGCCACGGTGGCGACGTGCGGGTTCGCCTCGCACAGCATGTGGTACGCGAGTTCCGCGTACTTGTCCGGCCCGGCCAGCAGGTGCGAGACCGGCACCTCGACGTTGTCGAAGTAGAGTTCGCCCTGGTTGAGCCCGCGCAGGCCGAGCTTGTCGAGCGGCTTGCCGCGGGAGACGCCCGGCAGGTCGAGCGGCACAATGACGGCAACACCCGGCCTCACGGCACCCTTATCGTCCTGGTAATGGCAGAAGAGCGCGCACACCTGCGCCGTCATGGCGCCCGACACCCACGCCGCCTTCTGTCCGTTGATGATCACCTTGTCGCCGACGATGCGCGCCGTGCAGTTGGCCTTGCCGTAGCTGCCGTTGGGAGCTGCGATCGAGCCCGTGGCATCGAGCATGTCGCTGCCGTGGTCCGGCTCGGTGATGCCCCAGCAGCCGAGCTTGCCTTCGCAGTACGTGGCCATCGCCATGTTCCCGGCCAGCAGCGAGTACATGACCGGGAAGTTGTTCACCAGGATCGCGCCGGCGATGCCGCCGTCGCCCCAGGCCAGTTCCTCCGTGGCGATGAACAGCAGTTTGGCGCGGTCCGCCGGGGGCAGTTCCAGCATCGCCATGATGGAGAGCCCGAGGTCGCCCGCCTTGGCAAGCGCGCCCCATAGCGGTGAGTCCGGAGCCGGCACCTTGTCGGCCGGCATCTTGTCGAGCACCGCGGCCAGCGGCCGCATCACTTCGACCGCGTAGCGATGCACGTTGTCCTGCACCGCGCGTTCCATCTCGGACAGGGGCGGCTCGAGGCCGCTCAGGGGAAGCTGCACGTAACCCGACATGGTCCGCTCCTCTGCGTGAAAAGCCGTAGGGGCGAACTCTGGGCGACTACCGCCGGAAAGACAGCCTGCTGAAAGTTAGGTTTTCGGGGGAACGGCCGCGGCCGGCGGCTTCCTTGTGCGCCGTCGCCGGGGCCATTGCGTGGCATACTCGTCGCGCTGCCAACCTGGAATTCGCAACCTGGGCAGCGGGTTACCCCCTGTGAAAGCCGTCGTCTGCCAGAACACCGAATTGCGTGTCGCCGACCTGCCGGAGCCGGTGCCGGGCCAAGGCCAGGTGCTCGTCGAGGTCCTGCGCTGCGGCATCTGCGGGTCCGACCTGCACATGCGGCACCACACCGACCACATGAACGAGCTGCTGACCCGCATCGGCTACGGTGAACATTTCATCACGACGCAGGATCCGGTCGTGTACGGGCACGAGTTCTGCTGCGAGGTGCTCGACTACGGGCCGGGCTGCAAGAGGAAGATCCGTCCGGGAACGCGCGTCGTTGCACAGCCCTTCGTGCGTGCCGCCGGGCGCTATCACCTCACGGGGTACGACCGGCAGTTCAACGGCGGTTACGCCGAACGGATGGTGCTGCAGGAGCTGGCGCTCGTGCCGGTGCCGAACGGCCTCTCATCCGAGCTCGCGGCGTTGACCGAGCCCATGGCCGTCGGACTGCACGCCGTGCGCCGTGCCGAGGTCACGAGCAAGGATGTCGCCATCGTGATCGGCTGCGGCCCAGTGGGCCTCGCCGTCATCTGCCTGCTCAAGGCACGCGGCGTGAAGGCCGTCGTGGCGAGCGACTTCGCGGCCGGGCGACGCGCGCTCGCGCAGCAGTGCGGCGCGGACGTGCTGATCGATCCCGCCGCGACTTCACCCTATGCGAACTGGCAGGAATTCGGCTTCATGAAGGACCTGCCAGAGCTGCTGAAACTCGCCTTCGAGACGCGCGAGAATCTCGGCCGCCTGCCGTTGCCCTGGTACACCACGTGGCGCATCGCCGAGGCGCTCGGCGTCACTCCTGCAAGACCCGTCATCTTCGAGTGCGTCGGTGTCCCCGGAGTGCTCCAGCAGATCATCGAAGGCGCGCCACTTCTGTCACGCATCGTGGTCGCGGGCGTCTGCATGCAGGTGGACCGGTTCGAGCCTGCGCTCGCCATCCACAAGGAAGTGGACCTGCGCTTCGTGTTCGGTCACTCGCCGCTCGAGTACCGCGACACCGTCCACATGATCGCCGAGGGCAAGGTGAACTGCGCCCCGATGATCACCGGGGTGGTCGGGCTCGAGGGCGTCGTCGCGGCGTTCGAGGCGCTCAGGGACCCCGCGAGACACGCCAAGATCCTGATCGACCCGCAGAGCGGCGCGACGCACCCTTGAGGCCGCCCCCGGCGGGTGCGGAAACGAAGAAGGGCCCGCGAGGGCCCTTCTGCTGCCGCAGCGACGATCCCGCCTACTTGTCGAGCTTGGTGATCTTGTTCCCCTGGATGCCCAGGCCGGCCATCAGCCCCTGCTGCTGGAAGATGAAAGCGTAGATCTCCTCGGTCAGCGTATTCGTATTGACCGTCTTGGCCATTCCCGAGTCGACGACCACGACCGACGGACCCACGCCCACCTCAAAGCCCTCGGTCGAATTCAGCGAGTCGAGCGCCTTCTTCGTCATGAAGAACATCGCGTAGCCGTACTTCTGTGCTCCCGCCTGGAGACCGTAGGAGGCACCCGCGGTGTTGTAGTAGCCGACCGGCTTGCCCCGCTGCCAGAGCACGCCTTCCCCGTACTGGCCGCCGATCATGAGGCCGGCTTTCGTGATGCTCGGGAAGACCAGTACCGCGACCGCCTTCGCATTGAGTGCCTTGGCCGCCGGCACCTGTGCCACCAGCTTGTCGAGCGCCTTCTTCGACGAAGCGTCGAGCTCGGCCCTGGACGCCGCATAGGTGGGTACCGACATGACCAGCGGCAGGGCGACGGCCAACGCCGTCATCAGCGTGCGCAACGAGAAAGTGCTCATGGGAACTCCTTGGAGCCTGTGTTCACTGCCACTGCGCCCGCGCGAGGACCCGCTCCCGGGCGCCCTTTTTAGGCACGCAGTATCCGCCAGATCCCGGGGGCCCGCCATTGGTAATCGCCGGGGGGTGGAACGGAACTCAGGCACCCCGGCGGCGCAGTTCCTCAGCCAGGATCGGTACCCCGAGATTGCAGGACTGCACGCCCTGCACCACACAGAGCTTCAGGACCTCCATGACCTCCTCGATGGTCGCACCGGCCTGCAACGCGCCCTTGATGTGCCGACGGGTGCCGGGCGCGTAGAGGTGCGTGTAGGAAGCGTCGAAGGCGACCATCATGAGCTCGAGGTCCTTGGGCGAGAGCACGCCGCGCGCGTAGGCCGGGATCGCCGTGGAGAAGAACTCGTCCGTCCAGGACGGATCCAGTTCGTAGAACGGATCCCAGGCGGCGTTCCATTGCCCGATCGCGCGCATGCGATCGCAGAACGGCGTGGGTTCGGCACCGGTCTTCGGAACCGCCGCCATCCCCGCCGCCTTCGCCTCCTCGAGCAGGATCGGCGCACCGAGACTGCACGAGTGGATGGCGCCGAGCGCCGCGCACTCGATCACGAACAGGACCTCGTCGCGAGTGGCGCCCGCATCGAGCGCCGCCCGGACGTGCCGGCGCGTACCCTCGGGATTCAGGCTCGTGCACTGCACGTTCAGCATCAGGCTGATCAGCTCGACCAGCTTGCGGGGCAGGATGCCCCGCCGCCAGGGGCTCGTCGCCATCTTCGCGCAGGCCTCGGCCCATGCGGGATCCCACTCGCGCAGTTGCTCGAGCACAGGATCCCAGGGACCGGACTCCTTCCTGTCATTCATGGTCAGTGCCCCGCCGCCGCGTCGGCCATGCGCTTGCGGATGACGGGTCGCAGGTCCTCCCCGTAGCCCGTGAGGACGCCGCCATCGACCACGAGCGATTGCCCGGTGATCATCTGCGCGCGGTCGCTCGCGACGAAACTCACCGCCTCGCCGATCTCCTCCATCGTGCACATGCGGCCGAGCGGCACGAGTCGCTTCGTGACCATCTCGCGATACGCCGGCGAGATGTGCTCTTCCATGAGCGGGGTCACGACGCCACCCGGGCAGATCGAATTCACCGTGATGCGCTGGTCGGCGAGTTCCCAGGCGAGGTGCTGGGTGAGGCCCTCGACGCCGTACTTCGAAACGGTGTAGTCGGCGCTGCCGAAGAAGGTCATCCGACGGCCGGCGATGGAGCCGATGTTGATGATCCGGCCGCGGCCGCGGGCGCTCATCGCCGGCAGCACTGCCTTGCAGCAGAGGAAGACCCCGCGAATGTTGACGCCGAGCACCTCGTCCCACTGCTCGACGGGAAGGTCGGCGAGCATGCGCGGCGGTCCCTCGATCCCGGCGTTGTTGACCAGCACGTCGATGCCGCCGAAGTGCCCGACTACCGTCCGCACCATCGCCTCGAGCGAAGACCAGTCCGTCACGTCCGCGACGACCGCCAGCGACTGCCCGCCCTGCTCGCGAATCGAATGGCTCACGGCCTCGACTTCGTGCGCGTGCCTTCCCATGACGGCGACGTTCGCGCCTTCGCGCGCGAGAACGCGCGAGATGCCCTCGCCTATGCCGCGACCGCCGCCGGTCACGATTGCCGTCTTGCCCTGGAGTTCCATGTCACTTGCCCCGCTCGTGTTGATCGCTCGTGTTGGTCAGAGGTGCGCCGGAGCACTCTCGGAAGGCTCCTCGAAATGCCCGCTCTCGCGCTGGTAGTGTCGCGCTGCCATCAGGAAGCACGCGGCCGCCAGGAGGCAGACGAGCGGCGCGACCGACATCGCGAACTTGAGCCCGTATGCGTCCGACAGCTTGCCGACGATCACCGGGCCCGGCGCGAAACCGAGCAGATTGTTGCCCAGCACGGCCGTCGCAAGCGCGGTCGCGCGCAGCCCGGGGTGAGTGACGTCGCTGATCACCGCGCCGGTCGCGCCCGAGTGCCCTCCGGCGACGAACATGCCTGCCAGGATCAGGACGTACTGCAGCGGGCCCGGCGGCAGCGTGAACGCCGCGACCAGGACCACGCAGGCGGTCATCGCGAAGGCGGCCGGAACGCGCAGCTTGTTACGGATGTCACGAAGTCCAAGACGGTCGACCATCCAGCCGCAGGCGATCATGCCGATGCCGGCGACCAGCACGATCACGCCCGCCCGCAAGGCCGCCTTGTCCGGCGCGAGGCCGTAGTAGCGGCTCATGTAGCTCGGGATCCAGGCGTTCACGACGCCCATGATGAACATCTGGAGGCCGCTGCCGAGGTACGTGAAGATGGCCGTGCGCGTCACGAACAGCTCGCGCACGACTTCCCCGACCCGCATGCGCCGGTCTCCGGACGCATCCTTCTTCACCAGGGCGACGGTCTCGTAGTCGCGCACGACCAGCGGATAGATCACCACGAGCACGAGCCCGGCGGCGCCGACGCCGATGAAAGCGTGTCGCCAGCTGAAGTGCGTCGAGATGATGCCGCCCGCGATCACGCCGCCGACCGACCCGAAGAGCGCCGCGGCCAGGAACGCGCCGCCGATCATCGCGTGCTGCCGCTTCGGAAACACGTGGAACAGGATTGCGCTGCCCGCGCTGCCGTAGCCAGCCTCGCCGAGGCCGACGAGCGCGCGGGCCGTCATCATCTGGCCGTAGCCATGCGAGAGGCCGCAGCCGATCGTCGCGAGACCCCACAACCCGGCCATCGCCGTGATGCTCCTCACGCGACCCCAGCGATCTGCGAGCAGCGCGATGGGAATCGAGGCGACGCCGACGATCAGCGCGACGACGCTGACGAGCGCGCCGAGCTGCACGTCGGTCAGCGACCAATCCTGCTTCAGGAAAGGAAAGATCGGCGTGATCACCTGCCGGGACACGTAGTCCGACAGCATCAGCCCGAACGTGAGCGCAAACACGGCCCAGGCGTACACCTTGCCGTGACCGCCGGCCGGCTCCGGCGCGCCGCTGTCCCCCTGCATGACGATACCCACTGTCCGGTTCTCCGTGGTCGTCGATCAGCGCCGCGAGGCCGTGCGCGAGGGTGATGCCGCCCGGCCGATCGACGGGCGCCGGCTGCGACCGGCACCGGGCGTCACGCCGTGCCACCGCTTGAAGGCCCGCACGAAGCTCGTGGGGGTGCCGTAGC
>JBBIVG010000008.1:0-25279 GCA_037439865.1 Nevskiaceae bacterium | reverse complement strand
CTGGCCATGTCCTCCGGACCGGGAAACGCGCTTCCCGCGCGATTTCTTCAGAAAAATTGTTGTTTGGCAGCTGCTTCGCCGAAGCATAGCGGAACGGGTCGCGCGCACCCGCAGGATTCACCATAATCATGCGGCAAGATCGGCTTGTCGCCCGGTGCCGAAGTCCTTAACCTGCGCGCCTCGCCGGCAGCCCGCGCCGCGCAATCTCACCCGACTGCTGGATTCATCGCCATGCTCGACCTCGCCATTGCCCGTCGCCAGATGATCGAACAGCAGGTGCGCGCGTGGGAGGTGCTCGACCTCGGCGTCCTGTCGATCATGGAGCGCGTGCCGCGCGAGGAGTTCGCACCGCCGGCGTATCGAGAGCTCGCCTTCGCCGATCTGTGCGTACCGCTCGGGCACGGGCAGACGATGCTGGCACCGAAGGTCGAAGGCCGCATCCTGCAGGCGCTCGAGATCCGGCCCGAGGACCGCGCGCTCGAGGTCGGCACGGGGAGCGGATATTTCGCGGCGTGCCTCGGCGGGCTGGCAAAGAGCGTTCGGTCGCTGGAAATTTTCCCGGACCTCGCCGACACTGCGCGCGCGAACCTCGCCAGGACCGGCGTGCACAACGTCACGGTCGAGGTGACCGACGCGATGACCCTCGCGAGCGAAGGGGAATACGACGTCATCGCCCTCACCGGTTCCCTGCCGGTGTACGACGGTCGATTCGAGCAGGCCCTCGCAGTCGGCGGACGCCTGTTCGTCGTGACTGGCCAGGGCCCGGTGATGGAGGCCCAGCGTGTCACGCGCACCGGGCCGGCCGAGTGGCTGCGTGAAAGCCTGTTCGAGACGGTCCTGGACCCGCTGATCCATGCGCCGGAGCCGCCCCGATTCGTCTTCTAGGCTGGTTCCCCCGCCCCGGGGGTAGCCAGCAGCCCGGCAAGTGATATAGTCTAGTACAACACTAGTTGACCCACGGGCGGCACGGCCGCCGGACGGTATGACGGCATGAACAAGAAGTCCTTCGTACTCGCCTGCGGCGTCGCCCTGGCGCTCTCCGGGATGGTCGCCCGGTCGGAGAACCTCCTCGAGGTCTACCAGGCGGCGGCCAAGAGCGACCCGACGATCCTGGAGGCGCAGGCACGCCGGCTGGCCGCGCTGGAAGCGAAGCCCCAGGCGCGCGGCGTCCTGTTCCCGCAGATCAGTGCCACCGGCAGCCTGGCCTCGCGGAACACCACCAGCAACGCGACGTTCACGCAGGCCGTCCAACCCGGTCCGCCGCCGGTCATCGCCATCGTGCAGAACAGCCAGGAGACCAACAGCGACTACTGGACCTACCAGGGCCAGGTCACGCAGACGGTCTTCGACTGGGGGCAGTGGCAGACGTTGCAGCGCGCCAGCTCCGAGGTGGCGCTCGCGGAAGCCAACTATCGCGCCGCAGAGCAGGATCTGCTCGTGCGCGTCGCTGGACGCTACTTCGACGTGCTGGCCGCCGAGGACACGCTCTCGGCCGCCGAGGCGACGCTGCAGGCGGTCACGCGCCAGCTCGAGCAGGCGGAGAAGCGCTTCGAGGTGGGCCTCATCGCCATAACGGACGTGCAGGAAGCGCGCGCAGCCCATGACAGCGCGATAGCGGGCGTAATCGCCGCAAAGCGCTCGCTGGCCACGGCGATGGAATTCCTGCGCGAACTCACCGGCGAGGCCTACCAGTCGCTGTCGAAGCCCGCCGACGACATGCCCCTCGACCAGCCGCAGCCGGCGGGCGAGGACGACTGGGTCGCGAAGTCGACGAACCAGAACCTGAACGTGATCGCCGCGCGCCTCGACGTCGACATCGCCGGGCGCAACGTGAAGATCGCCGAGTCCGGCCACATGCCGACCCTGCAGATCGTCGGCACCTACAGCGATTACGACTCCTCCGCGACGCAGACCAACAACGGCCTGAAGGGTCCCGCCGATTCGAACCAGCAACAGGACCAGATTGCGCTGCAGATGACGCTACCCATCTTCAGCGGCGGCGTCACGCAGTCCCAGGTGCGCCAGCAGGTGTACCTGCGCCGCGCTGCGCAGGAACGCCTCGAAGGCGCCCTCAGGACCGCGGAACGCGCGACGCGGGATTCCTATCTCGGCGTCATTGCGGAGAAGGCGCGCGTGACCGCGCTCAAGCAGGCGGTGAAGTCCAACCAGACGGCGCTCGAGGCGACGGAAGCGGGCTTCGACGTCGGTACGCGCACCACGGTGGACGTCCTCGACGCGCGGCGCCGGCTCTTCGAAGCCGAGCGGGACTACGCCCGCAGCCGCTACGACTACCTGGTGAACGTCGTGAACCTGAAGTCGGCGGCCGGCGTGCTCGCGCCGGGCGACCTGGCCAACATCAACACGATGCTCACGACCCCGACCGACATCAAGGACCCGCGGCCGAAGAACTGAACAGCGGCAGGACGATCTCGACGATCCGCCCCACCGCACCGCGGCTCTGGGTGATTGCCTGCTGGCCGCGCGCGCCATCCTGCCGCGCCCGTTCCGGGTCGTCGAACCAGTCGCCCACGCGCTGCGCGAGTTCCTCCCTGCTGCGCACGATGCGCAGCGCGCCCGCCTGCAGCATGAGTTCGGCGATGTCCTGCGCGTTATGCGTGTGCGGCCCCGAGAGCATCGGCAGGCCGAGCACCGCCGGCTCGAGCAGGTTGTGCCCGCCGATCGGCACGAGGCTGCCGCCGACGAAGGCGACGTCGGCGGCCGCGTAGAACATCTGGAGTTCGCCGAGCGTATCCACCAGGAAGACGTCGTCGCCGGCCCCTGGCGCCTGCCCGGAGCTGCGCTGCGCATATCCGCGGCCGCGCCTGCGCAGCAGCGCGCGCACCGCGTCGAAGCGCTGCGGATGCCGCGGCACGAGCAGCAGCAGGGCCGAGGGATGACGTGACCGGACGAGGTCGTGGGCCGCGAGCACCGCGTCCTCTTCTCCCTCGTGAGTACTGCCTGCGATCCAGACCGGTCGCCCCGGAGCGTAGTGCGCCCGGAACTCCCGGCCAGCGTCGATCGAGGACGGCGGGATCTCCATGTCGAACTTCACGTTGCCGGTGACGCTCACGCGCTCGGGCGACGCGCCGATCGCCCGGAATCGCTCTGCGTCCGCGGCGCTCTGCGCGCCGATCAGGATGCCGTGGGAAAGGGTCTCGCGGAACAGCGAAGCCATGCGGCGGTAGCGCTCCACGGACTTCGTGGACACGCGCGCGCTCGCCATCACGAGCGGGATCTTGCGCCGGCCGAGTTCGTGGTAGAGCGTCGGCCAGATCTCCGTCTCGACGATGATCGCGACGCTCGGCCGGATGCGGTCGAGGAAGCGCCGCACGGGCCCCGGCAGGTCGTACGGCAGGTAGCAGTGCCGGACTTCGTTGCCGAAGAGCGCGGCGGCCCGCTGTGCGCCCGTCGGCGTGACCGTCGTGATCACCACCCCGATGCCGGGCATGCGCCGGCGCAGGTCGCGGATCAGCGCCGCAGCCGCCTGGACCTCGCCGACCGACACTGCGTGCACCCAAAGGCAGCCGCGACGATCCTGCGCGGCGACGAAACCGAAGCGCTGGTGCAGCCGGCCGCGGTACTCGGGATTCCAGAGCGCCTTCCACGCCTCAACCGCGACCACGATGGGTGCGATCAGGTAGGTCAGCAGTACGTAGAACACGCGCATCACGGCTCCGCGACTCCCTTCAGCAGCTCATTCCATTGCTCGACGCCAAAGCTTCCCGCGGGCAGGCCACGGCTGACTTTCTCGAGCGATCGACGCAGGCGCGCGAGCACACCTTGCTCCCAGGCGCCGCGCTCGACGACGCGTCCACGGTCGAAGTCGAGCACGTAGACGTCGTCTCCCTCGCCGAGCAGCAGGTTATGCGCGTTCAGGTCGGCATGCCGGACCCCGTGGGCGTGCAGCCGGCCGATGCATCGCCCGACCGAGCGCCAGCGATCCGCGTCGAGCGACTGGCGGCCCAGCGCCTGCGCCAGCGTGAGCCGCGTCGGCAGCTCCTCGGTGATGAGATCGGCGCGGTAGAGCAGTCCGGATCGCGCGTAACGCGCGGCCACCGCGCGGGGCACGGGCAAGCGCCATGTCGCGAGTTGCCGGAGCAGGCGCCACTCGGCGAAGGCCCGCGTGCGCCCGGCGCCGGTCCAGAGGTAAGCGTCGTCGAGCAGTCGCGCCATGAGGCCGCCACGTCGGTAGTGGCGCAAAACCCAGCGTTTCTCGCCTTCTTTAATGAAGGCGACCGTGCCGCGCCCGCCCGGTGCCTCCTCGAGCGCGCCGCGGGCGCGCCAATGGCGAGCCTCGAAGAGCTCGTCGCGCGGCTGGTCGATGCACGAGGCATCGTATAGCATCGCGCCGCGCGCAGTGCTCACTTCGAGTTCCGGGCCAACGCTCACCGAATAGACGCCCCTGCCGTATATCCGGGACGGATTGTTCACCATCGGACTGCCGCTGCCTACCGTCACGCCCCATGCAGCCTCCACCCTACTCGTCCCCGCCCGCAGGCATCTGCGTGCTCCGGCTGTCCGCACTGGGCGACGTATGCCACGCGCTGCCGGTCGTGCGGACGCTGCAGGACGCATGGCCCGGGACGCGCATCACGTGGATCCTCGGGGCGCTCGAGAACAAGCTGCTCGGGCACATCCCGGGCATCGAGTTCGTGGTGTTCGACAAGAAGGCCGGGCTCGAGGGGTATCGCGACCTGCGCCGCCGGCTGTCCGGCCGGCGCTTCGACGCACTGCTCCACATGCAACTCGCGCTCCGTGCGAGCCTGGCCGCCGCGGTCGTGCCCGCCGACGTGAAGATCGGCTTCGACCGGCCGCGCGCGCGCGAGCTGCAGTGGCTTTTCACGACTCACCGCATCGAGGCGCGCAGCCGCGAGCACGTGCTCGACAGCCTGTTCGGGTTCGCCGAGCGGCTGGGCGTGCGCCAGCGCTCGATGCGCTGGGACATCCCGCTGCCGCCCGCGGCACTGGAGTACGCGCGCCGCGTCATCCCCGACGGGCAGCCCACGTTGGTGGTGAGCCCCTGTTCGAGTCATGCGCTCCGCAACTGGAGCGCCGAAGGCTACGCGGCCGTGGCGGATCACGCCGTCGCGCGGCACGGCATGCGGGTGCTGCTGTGCGGCGGTCGGAGCGCGCTCGAGCAGGAGGTCGGCGGGCAGATCGAGCAGCTGATGCGGCAGCCGTGCGTCAACCTCGTCGGCAAGGACACGCTGCTCGAGCTGCTGGCGACGCTGCAGCGCGCGACGGTGCTCGTCACGCCGGACTCGGGGCCCGCGCACATGGCGACGACCGTGGGCACCCCGGTCATCGGGTTGTACGCGGCGACGAACCCGGCCCGGAGCGGCCCTTACTACAGCCGGCCGTGGTGCGTCGATCGCTACGAAGCCGCCTCGCGGAAGTTCCTGGGCAAGCCATCGTCCGAGATCGCCTGGACGACCAAGATCGAGCGTCCTGGCGTAATGGACCTCATCCGCCCGGACGACGTGATCGAGCGGCTGGACGCGCTCGTGGCAGCCGGCGCGCCGCGCACGCCGACGGGCTGACGCGCTGCGCCACGTCGGCGATAATGCCGGCCCCGGATCCATCGCGAGAGCGCGCCGTGACGGCCGAACGCAGCGACAAGCTCATCCAGCCGAACGCCCGGCACCGGTACGAGGTGACGCAGGACGACCTGCCGTTGTCCTGCCCGATGCCCGGCATGTACCTCTGGAACTCGCATCCGCGCGTCTTCCTGCCGGTCGAGAAGACCGGCTGGGCCATGTGCCCCTATTGCTCGGCCGAGTACACGCTGAGGAAGTGATCCGCTACCCGCGCTTCGAGTAGTCCGCGTAGCTCTTCTCCTCGACGAGCGTCGAGCCGAGCTTCGTGTTGATGCGCTTCTTGATCGCCGCGCGCTCGTCGTTGGTCACGTACACGGCGCGTGCGAGCTCGATGAATCCCGCGTCGAAGGTCGCATCGCGCTCCTTGTCGCGGATCCGGTCCTCGATGTCCCACAGCTGTTCGTTGACCCGGCGCAGGGCGGCCCACTCGGCCGCGATGTCGGTCGCGGCGTAGGGCGAGGACCGCCAGGTGTCCGTGAGTAGCGCGAGCTCGGTACGCACGTTCCTGAGCTTCTCCTCGTCCGACATCCGCTGCGACTTGATCTCGAGGATCGTGATCTTGTCGATCAACTCGCCGGGAGAGATGGGCACGAGGAGCTCGGGCATGTGCGGGATCGCCATCGGGGGATGGCCTGAGATTATAGGAAAAATAGGTGCCAGGCACCGCCGGAAATTCGGTGCCTGGCACCTATTTTTCCATCGCGTCGCGCCACACGCTCTTGACCTGCTCGCGCACTTCGACGAACTCGGCGGCCGGCACGACCGTGCTGGCGCCATCGAGGGACAGGTGATGCATGCGCTGGCGATAGGCCCGGTAGGCGCCCGTCAGCAAGTCAACCGTCCATTGCGGGATCAGGTCGATGGACGCCAGGCTTTCGAGCTGCCGGATGTTGTCCGAGTACGTCACGAGCTCCGGGTAACGATCGCACCACCGCAGCGTCCAGTACTGCGCCAGGAACTCGATGTCCGTGATCCCGCCCGCGTCGCGCTTGAGGTCGAACTGGTCGGGGCCCGACCGTGACAGCTCGGCGCGCATCCGCTCGCGCATGTTGCGCACCTCGTCCCGCAGCGTGTCGCGACGGATGCCGAACCGCAGCAGCTCGCAGCGCAACGCCTCGAATCGCTCGCGCAGCGCCGGCGGTCCCGCCACGGCACGCGCACGCAGCAACGCCTGGTGCTCCCAGGTCCAGGCCTCCTTGCGCTGGTACTCGCCGAAGCCCTCGATGCTCTGCACGAGCAGGCCGCCCTTGCCACTCGGCCTCAGCCGCGTGTCCACCTCGTAGAGCCGCCCCGCTGCGGAGTGCACGGTCAGCAGGTGCACGAGCCGCTGCACGGCACGCAGGAAAAACACGCTGTTGTCGACGACCGCCGGACCGGATGTCCGTTGCACTTCACCGGCGGAGTCGTGCAGGAACACGAGGTCGAGGTCCGAGCCGTAGCCGAGCTCGATGCCGCCGAACTTGCCGTAGGCAATCACGACCATGCCCGCTTCCTGCAACAGAGATTCGGCCGCTCCGCAGCGCGGCGCGCCGTGCCGCGCGATGATCTGGCCCCAAGACAGGCCGTGCGCCTCGGCGACGATCAGCTCGGCGATGTCCGTCAGCCGGTCACTCACCTTCATGACCGGCAGCCGGCCGGTGAGATCGGGCACCGCAACGCGAAAGACGGCGGCACGCTGGAACTGCCGCAGCAGATCCACCTGCTGCTCCGGCTCCTCGGCGTCGGCCCCGGCCATGCGTGCGCGCAGGTCGAGCTCGAACTCCGCACGAGTCGGCGTGCTCTCGAAGAGCCTGTCGTCGAGCAGCTCGTCGAGCAGGAGTGGAAACGACGCGATCTGGTCCGCGAGGAACTGCGAGTGGGCACAGAGCTCGACCAGGCGGTTGCGCGCCACGGCGTTCTCGTTCAAGAGCGCGAGATAGACGGTACGGCCGCCGATGCGCTCGACGACGTGCAGCAATCGGCCGAGCGCGACAGACTCCGTCCCGTTCCCGGCGATGGCCTGCAGCAGCCTCGGGAGCAGGGTCTGCAGCCGCCGACGGCCCGTCTCATCGAGCCGCTTGAGATAGGCGCTGTCCCGCAGGACATCGAGCCGCTCGAGCACCGCTTCCGGCTCCCGCAGCCCGGCAGCCCGCAACGACTGCAGTCGGGCATCCTCCGGGCCCGATTCGAGGATGCTGTCGAGAACACGCGCCGCGGAGGCGTCCGCGCCCTGCTCCTCCGGGGCAAACAGCAGTCGCCGGAAGTGGCCGCCCACGCGCTCGCGATGACGCATGATCTCGGCCTCGAGCTCCGGCCACGCATCAGCACCCATTCCCAGAGCCAGTCGCGCGCGGCCCGCCTCGTCGTGCGGCAGCTCGTGCGTCTGCTCGTCGTTGCGTTCCTGCAGTCGATTCTCCAGCCGGCGCAGGAACCGGTACGAGTCCCCGAGTTCCTGCACAGCCGACGCCGAGAGCAGTTTCTGTCCCTCGAGCAGCGGCAGCGACGCGAGCAGGCTGCGCGTCTGCAGGCGCGGGTCGCCGCCGCCCCGGATCAGCTGGTACGCCTGGACGATGAACTCGATCTCGCGGATGCCGCCCGGCCCGAGCTTCACATTGCCCTGTAATTCGCGCCGCTCGACCTCGCGCGCGATGAGCTCTTTCATCTCGCGCAGCGACTCGAACACGCTGAAGTCGAGGTAGCGCCGGTACACGAAGGGCCGCAGGACGTTGCGGTACAGCTCGTCGAAGCCCTCCGCGCCCACGACCGGGCGCGCCTTGACGTATGCGTAGCGCTCCCAGTCGCGGCCGTGCACCTGCAGGTAGTCCTCGAACGCGTCGAAGCTCACGACCTGCGGGCCGGAGTCGCCGAAGGGCCTCAGGCGCAGGTCCACGCGATAGACGAAGCCGTCGGCGGTCACGGTGCCGAGCAGCTGCGCGACACGGCGGCCCAGCCGCGAGAAGTACTCCTCGTGCTCGAGCGGTCGCCCGCCATCGGTCTCGCCGTGCTCCGGGAAGAGGAACACGAGGTCGATGTCGGACGAGAAATTCAGCTCGCCGCCGCCGAGCTTGCCCATGCCAAGCACGAGCAACTGCAATTCGCGACCGTCCTCGCCGCGCGGGACGCCGTAACGCGACTGCAATCCCCGCGCCGCGTAGCTGCCGGCGGCGTCGATGCAGACGTCCGCGAGCAGAGTCAGCTCGCGCAGGATCGTCTCAACTTCCGCGAGCGATGCCAGGTCGCGCCATGCGATGCGCACGAGCTGGCGTCGCCGGAAGCGTCGCAGCGCCTCCATGAACGTGGCGTCGTCGGCAGCCGTGTCGGCAGGAAGTGCCAGGTCCCGCTCGAGCCACTCGCGCGTCGCGGCCTCGCGCAGCCGACCTTCGTCCGCGAGCCAACGCAGTACCCGCGTGTCCCGCAGGCACGACTCGGCAACGAAGTCGCTGCAGGCCCACACGAGAGCAAGAGTCTCTGCCACGACGGCGCGGTCGCCGGTGTCGCCTTCCGGGAGCCCGCCCGCACCCGATAGCGCATCGAGGCGCTGCTCGAGCGACGGGCGCAGGATCTCAGGAATGCGCGACAGATCGAGCGGCACTCTCCGCACTCCTGGACGTGACGCGAGCCGCAACCACGGCGCCGAGCAACAGCAGGATCGCTGCAAGCACGTATGCCGCGCCCGGGACGTGCATGCGCGCCCCCTCGCCGATGGAGAACGCGAATACGCTCGCGAACATCGTGGGCCCGATCATCGTGGCGATCCCCATGATGCTGCCGTTCGCACCCTGCAGCTGGCCCTGTTCCGAGGGTCCGAGGCGGCGCGACATGAGTCCCTGCGCCGACGGGGAGGCCAGGCCCCACAGCGCCATGATGGGAACACCCATCAGGAAAGCGGGTCCCGTCCCGGCGAGCCCGTAGATCGAGAAGCCGATCGCGCCCGCGACGAGTCCTGCGATGAGCACGCGCCGCTCGCCGAAGCGGCGCACGGTCGGCCCGACGAGCCCGCCCTGCACGATGGCGGAACAGATGCCGATGCCCGCGAGCGCGAGGCCCACGGTCCGCGCGTCCCAGCCGTAGCGATAACCGGCGTACAGTACGAAGGTCGATGGCAGCGCGGCGTGCGCAAGATTGCTCAGGAACACGACGCCGGCGAGCCCGAAGAGCTCGTGGTGCGAACGCAGCAGGCGCAGCGAGCCGAGTGGGTTGGCTCGCCGCCAATCGAACGCGCGGCGCCGGTCGGGCGGCAGCGATTCGGGCAGCACGAACAGGCCATACATCGCGTTCGCCAGGCTGAGCCCGGCCGCGACCCAGAACGGCAGGCGCGGATCGACGCTGCCGAGCAATCCGCCGAGCGCGGGCCCGAACACGAACCCGACTCCGAACGCCACGCCGACCATCCCGAAGGCGGCCGAGCGCTTCTCCACCGGTGTCACGTCGGCGATGTAGGCCATGCCCGTGCTGACGCTGGCCGCGGTGATGCCGGAGATCACCCGACCGACGAACAGCCAGGCGAGGTTGGGGGCGAGCGCCATGAGGACGTAGTCGAGCCCGAGGCCGAAGTTGGAGGCGAGCACGACGGGACGCCGGCCGAACCGGTCGGACAGCGACCCCGCGATCGGCATCGAGAGGAACTGCATCAGCGCCCAGACCGTGGCGAAGAGGCCGTACACCTTCGCCGCGCGCGCCGTATCGCCGCCGAGGAAGTCCTCGATCAGGCCCGGCAGCACCGGGATGATGATCCCCAGCGCGAGGATGTCGAGCACGATGGTGATGAAGATGAAGGAGAGCGCCGCACGCCGCGCGCCCTGCCCTTGCGCCGGAAGGTTCGTCACGGCTTCAGGTGTACTGCAGGACCGAGCGCGCCTCGAACCCGCCGCAACGGAACCCGGGCACCATGCCGAGGTCCACCAGCACACCCATGCCGGCGACCGTGTAGCCCGCGAGACCCGCCAGCCGGACCGATGCCGTCAACGTGCCGCCCGTCGCAAGCACGTCGTCGATCAGCAGCAGGCGACCGGAGCCGGTCTGCATCTCGAGCACGCCCGAGCCGTACTCGAGGTCGTACGAGACGTCCACCACGGGTGGCGGCAGCTTGCCCTTCTTGCGGATCGGCACGAATCCCTTGCGGCGGCGATCCGCGAGCGCGGACGCCAGGATGAACCCGCGCGACTCGATGCCGGCGACCGCATCGACGGAGCGCTACTCGTCCTCGGTGAAGAGCGACTCGACCGCGCCGATGGTGTCGTCGAAGCGCCGGCGGAGCAGCGGGCTGATGTCCCGGAACAGGATCCCGGGCTTCGGGAAATCGGGGATCTCGGTGACCAGGTCTCGGAGTGCTTGCATGCGTACCTCGTGGACCGAGCCTAGCGAAAATCCCCGGCGCCCGCGAGGCGCTTCGGCCGCTGCCACACCCGCGACAGCCGCTCGGGACCCCGACCCGCGTCCACGCGCGCGACCAGGACCAGGCATCCCGCCGCCGACAGCACGAATCCGGCGACGAATACCGCGGCGTAACCCATCGCGTCCCCGATCACGGCGCCGACGAAGTTCGCCAGACCCATGACGACCACGATCGCGCAGGACAGCAGCGTGTAGTCCGTGCCCGCGTGATCGGGATCCGACGCGTCCATCATCAGGGTGAAGAGTGCGACCGTCGCGATGCTGCCGAGCAGGTGCTCGGCAACGGTCGCGGCCCAGAACATCCCGATGCCGCCCACGCCTGAGGCGGCCGCGACGTACAGGAGCAGGCTCGCCGTCTGCAGGAGGCCGCACACGAGCAGCGCATTGCGGCGGCCGGCCGTGAAGGCGAACCATCCCCCGATCGCGGCTCCCGCGAGGCTCGCCAGCGATCCCACTGTCCCCTTCATCAGTGCAATGGTCTCCTTGGGCAACCCGGCGTCCCGCATGAAGGGACCAACGAGCGACGCGGCCATCGAATCGCCGAACTTGTAGAAACAGATGAGTCCTGTGAACGCGAGCATGCCCGGCACCCGCAGGCGACGAACCCAGCCGAGGGCGAGCTGCGCGGTCGTCGTCCCGATGATGGACTCGCCGCGCGGGGGCTCCCTGAGCGGCAGCACCGGCAGGACCGTCAGCGCGAGCAGACCGGCCATGCACGCGAACATCGTGGCCCACCCGCTCTTCGCGAAGATCCAGAGCAGCAAGCCTCCGCCGAGGATCATGCCGACCCGGTAGGCTCCGACCTGGATGCCGTTCGCGAGGCCCCGCTCCCGGGGCTCGAGGATCCTCACGGCGAGACCGTCGGTTGCGATGTCCTGGCACGCCGCGATGAGGTTGAACACGAACGCGGCCGCCAGCACGAGCAGGTACCCGCCGGTCAGGTCGAGGCGCGACAGCAGCAGCGCACAGGCCACGGCGGCGCACTGCAGGGGCAGAAGCCACGTCTTGCGGGTGCCGCGATGATCGACGAACGGCGCCCAGAGGAACTTGAGGGCCCAGGGCAGGAACAGCAGGCTCGTGGCGCTGATGGCCTTGAGCGAATACCCTGCGTCGCGCAATACGACCGGGAGGGCCTGGGTGAAGAAACCGTAAGGCAACCCCTGGGCCAGGTAGAGGCTCGTCAGCAGCAGGATCTTGTAACCGCGGCTCATTCGGCCTGCGAGAATCGCGTTTCGCACCGGAGGAAAGCAAGTGAATGTCAGTGATGCCATCGAGAGCCGGATGAGTTGCCGGGCCTTCCTGCCCACGCCCGTTCCCGAAGCCACGGTCCGCGCGATTCTCGACCAGGCGCGGCGCACTCCCTCGGGTGGCAACCTGCAGCCGTGGCACGTGTACGCGCTGACCGGCGAGCCGCTCGCGCAGCTGCTCGCGAACGTGCGGGGGAAGCTGCTGGGGCATCCGCGGGGCGAGGGTTCGGAATACGACATCTACCCGGCCAGCCTCGGGGAGCCCTACCGCTCGCCGCTTCAAGTGTGGCGAGGACATGTACGCGACGATCAACGTGCCGCGCGAGAACAAGCCGGCGCGACTGATGCAGTTCGCGCGCAATTACCTGCTGTTCGGCGCGCCGGTCGGCCTCTTCTTCTACATCGATCGCCAGATGGGTCCGCCGCAGTGGTCCGACCTCGGCATGTTCATGCAGAGCATCATGCTGCTCGCGCGCGAATACGGTCTTCACACGTGCGCCCAGGAAGCGTGGTCGGTGTGGTACCGCACGGTGAGCGAGTTCCTCGAGGCGCCGCCGGAGCTCATGCTGTTCGCCGGCATGGCGCTCGGGCATCGCGACGAGTCGGCGCCCATCAACCGGCTGCGCACCGACCGCGCACCGCTCGAGGAGATCGTCGTCCTTCGCGGCTTCGCGGGCTGACGAAGCGCCGCAAGAGACGTCGGAAAAACTGACAGCAGCCAGAGCGTTGCTCGAGGCCGCTTATGTCACGAACGGCGCTTGCGGCGTCCCGGGACGTGACCTGCGTCACATTGCGACGCCCTTTGTTGGCGCACGGCAACGTTCACCCGTGTCGTCCGGATTGACAGCTCGGCGTCCGGCGGGCTCGGCGTTGTCGGCGGATTTCCGCGAAAACAGCGGCTTTCCGGGCCTCGACGACAGGCTGGCATGCATCCTGCACGATCCATGCTGCGCGTCGTCGCGCGTGCGCTACGGAGAGGATCGAATGAGTCTCAGCTGGATCGCCAATCGCAGCCTCAAGGTGTCGCCCAAGGCCCGCCTCGTCGGCGAAGACGAATCAGCCGCCCTGCGCAGGAAGCTCGAATCGCTCGAATGGACGCCGTCGAACGGTTTCCTGAAGGACCAGGTCGTCGACCGCTCCCAACTGGTCACGACGCCGGAGCCACGCGCCGCCTGAACGCGCGCCTCAGCCCCGCTCGCGGCGGCGGGCATCCATCGGGTGCTCGACGCGCCGCAGCTTGTCCAGCATGTGCGTCAGGCTGAGCCACGGATGCCGCAGCACCATGCGCGGCCCCGAGTACCGCATGATGGCGCGCGCCTGCTCGCGCTGCGCCTGCTTGTAGCAGTGGATCGGGCACTTGGCGCACACGGGCTTGCCTTCGCCGTACGGGCACTTTTCGAGGCGACGCTCCGCGTAGTCGAGGAACTGCGCGCATTCGGCGCAGGTCGTGCCGTCGCGCGAACCATGGTGGTCCGCGCAATAGATCTCGACCATGCACTGCATGGTCCGGTACTCGCGACCGAGCCTGCCGCCGTCGATGCTCAACGGTGTCCCTTCTCGTAAGTGCCGATGAGTTCCGAGTGCGCGAGCACGTGGCCCTTCATCGCGGCCTCGACCTGTGCCTTGGTCGGATGCGCGAGGCCGGTCAGCTCGCGATCGAGCGCGTAGAGCTTGTGGAAGTAGCGGTGTCGCCCGATCGGCGGACACGGCCCGCCGTAACCCGTGCGCTTCCAGTCGTTCAGTCCCTCGATCGTGCCGGAAGGCAGCGCCGGCGACGCGACTCCCTCGGCGAGCCCGGTCGAGGACGCCGGCAGGTTCGCCAGCACCCAGTGCACCCAGGTCATCTTCGGGGCCTTCGGGTCCGGCGCGTCGGGATCGTCCACGATCAGCACCAACGACTTCGTACCCGCGGGCACGCCGCTCCATGCGAGCGGAGGCGAGACATCGCAGCCTTCGCAGGTGTATTTCGCAGGGATCTCGCCGCCGGGCGCGAACGCCGTGGAATGGATCTCGAGCGCCATGACCGGACCTCCGACGAGGATTGCCACCGCGGACGCGGTCAGCAGGACACGCCACATGCGGTCAGGATGCAGCCGGACCCGCGCCGCGGCCCTCGTGGATTTCCGAAAATCGCTCACCCGACGGGCATGGCCGGCGGCGGATGGCGGTCAGGCTGCGGGCGGAGGACGGCCATCGTCGCGTTCAGCTTGGCGACGAGTTCACGCTTGCCGCCCGCTTCGGCAAAGACTTCCGATTCCACGACCGTGAGCGACTGCCCGCGCTTGAGCACTTCGGCGCGACAACGGAGACGCTCGCCCTTCGCACCGCGCAACAGGTTGATCTTGTACTCCACGCTCACCACGTACTCGCCCTCTGCGAGCTGCGTGGATGCGGCCGCGCCGGCGCAGTGGTCGGCCAGCGTTGCGACGACGCCCGCGTGCGCCACGCTCGTCTGCTGCAAGTGCCAGGCCTGCAGCCCGAGGCTGGCCTCGCACCAGCCGTCGCCGAGGTCGTCGAGCTCGATGCCCAGGTGGGCGATGAAGGGAGCGTCGCTGAAGCCTTTTTCGATCGCCTTCTGCACGTTGATCATTGCCGTCTCCGGAACCGCGGATCTGCGAGAATGCCGGCCCCCGCCCGCCCCGAGTCCCGCTCGACGCGTCCGATGGCCGCCTCACAAGGAAACGATACACCCGCCGCGATGAAACGGCAGGCTTCCGCCCGATCCGGGTTCATGGCCGCGGCCGGTGCGTTCGTGATCTGGGGCGTCTTCCCGTTGTATCTCAAGCAGCTCGCGTCTGTACCGGCAGTGCAGATCATGGCGCACCGCGTCGTCTGGTGCTGCCTGCTGGTGTTCGCGTGGCTGGCGGTCCGCGGGGAGCTCGGCTCGGTGCGCGCGGCGCTCTCGGATCCGGCGTCGCGATGGCGCCTCGCCGCGTCAGCGACGCTCATCAGCTGCAACTGGCTGATCTACGTCTGGGCGGTCAACGCGGGCCATGTCGTTGACGCGAGCCTCGGCTACTTCATCAATCCGCTGCTGAACGTGGTGCTCGGCGTGCTGGTGCTGAAGGAGAGCCTCAACCGCGCGCAATGGACGGCCGTGTCGCTTGCCGCGATCGGCGTGCTCTACCTCGCCATTGTCGCGGGCCGGCCGCCGTGGATCGCGCTCGCCCTCGCCGCGAGCTTCGGCATGTACGGGCTGATCCGAAAGGTCGTCACCGTGGAGTCGGTGCCGGGGCTCGCGACCGAGACGCTGTTGCTGACGCCGCTTGCGGTGGCGTTCCTGGTCTGGGTCGAGCGGCAGGGCACGGGGGCGCTCGGCCACTCGAGCGTCCGCGTCGATGCCCTGCTGGTCGGAAGCGGGCTCGTGACGGCGCTGCCGCTCGCACTGTTCGCGTACGGCGCGCGGCTCATCCCGCTCTCGACGCTCGGCCTGCTCCAGTACGTCGGGCCGACGCTGCAGTTCCTGATCGGTGTGCTGGTGTACCACGAGCCGTTAGCGCGGGCGCGCGCGATCGGCTGCGTGCTGATCTGGTCGGCGCTCGCGATTTACGCGGCCGACGGCATGTGGCGCCGACGGCGGGGTCCGGAGAAGTCCGCCAGGAAATAGGGGACATTCACCCATTCCGCGCGACGAAATAGGTGAATGTCCCCTATTTCCTGAGCGTGCCGAACAGCAGGTCCCCGATCGGGTAGGTGATGTTGAAGTTGCATTGCGCCATGACGCGCGGGTCGTGGTGCACCTGGTGCAGTCGCTTCAGGCGACCGATGAGCCGCGAGCGCGCGATCGGATGATCGGGCGGCAGGTGATAGGCGAGGTGCAGGAATTCGTAATTGAGGAAATAGGCCAGCGAGACCGCAACGAACAACCACGCTACGTTGGCCGTCGCGATCCGTGCCAGCAGCAAGCCGGCCGGCAACGCGAACGCCGCGATGAAAAACGACATCAGCAGGGGCGGGAACAGCACCGCACGCAGGTCGCGCAAATCGTCGAACGCCATGACCTCGTCCGTGAAGAACCGGTGGTGCTGCTTCGTGTGCCGTTGGTAGACCAGCCTGAGCCCGCGGGTGAGGTGGTGCATCGGTCCGCGATGTCCCCAGTATTCGGCGAGGTTTGCGTAGACGAACGTCACCGGGACGGCGAGCCATTCGAGCGGCCGCACGTCGTTCAGCTGCAGCAGGCACCCGATGAGCGCGGCACCCCCGACGCCAAACGTGAACAGAAGATGCAGCCCGCCCCGGTAGCCCGGTGGGATGTGGCCGCGACGATAGGCATCGCGGAAGGTCTGCACGGTGGCGTCCTTCATCGACTGGCCAAGGATAGCCGAAGTTTCCGCGGCATCGCCGGAGCGGTTAATCTACGGCTGCGTCCAGCGCCACGAATGGGTCCCCACGGCCATGCCTCCCTGGAAACCGTCGAGTCGCGCCAACCGGCTGATGCTGCACTATCACCTGCGTGGTCGTGCGCATCCGACGCAGGCCTACTGGGACCGGCTCTACCAGATGCTCGAGGAAGAAGCCGAGAAGCGCGGCAAGACGCCTCCCCCGCCGCCGCTCGTCTACGCGCTCGACCACGACCCGACGGAGGAGGAAAAGACGGAACGACTGCTCGAGCAACTGGCGTGGGCCGATCGCAACAACCTGCTGCACCGCGTGCAGATGTTCTTTGACGCGATGCCCGCCTCGGCCTGGGCCCGCTTCGAGAAGTAGCGGAATCCCGTGCGCATCGCCCGTCCCATCCTGCTCGTGAGCACGCCCGTCGGCGTGGTGTTCGGCCTGCGCGAGGCGTGGCGGCTCGCGGGCCCGCCCATGGCGCTCCTCATGGCGGCGATGATCGCCGTCGTGGGCGGCTTCGTCTGGATGACGGTACGCAGGATCCGCCAGGAGCGCGACGCGCAGGACGGATAATTCGGTGCCTGGCACCTATTTCTTGTTCACGAGCCAGAGTCCGGCGAGGCAGAGCATCAGGCCGACCCCGTTCGCCGCGCTGAGCTTTTCGCGGAAGACGGCGACACCGATGAGCAGCAGCAGCATCGCCGCTGCTGACTGGGTCACGAGCGCGCCGAGGCTGACAGCGTAGCCGCTGCGGTACAGGAACAGGAACCCGAGGTCGAGGCCGACGATCGCGACTGCGAGCGCAACGGCGGTCCAGTTTAGTTGCCGGATTTCCTGTCGCCACGCGAACTCGCCCGGGCTCGCGACCAGGATCGTCGCGAACAGCGCCGCGACGGCGAGATAGGTGACCAGCAGCGAGAGCAACGGGTTCACGCTCGCAGGAGTGAGCTTGAGCACCAGGTGGTAACCCACGGTGCAGGCGATGGCGAGCGGCAGCCAGGCGAGTTGCATGGAGGGGACGCTTCCCTTTTCGATCATTCGACGCGGTCGGCTACTGGTCGAATTGAAACACATCAAAGGGCTGCGTCCCCCCCTGAATCTGCATCGTCCGGCAATATTTGACTGCAGGCAGGCTGAGCGCATGCCGCTACCGTCCCGCCATGCCTCGAATCGCACGCGTGGTTTGCGCCGGAGTCCCGCATCACGCCACTCAGCGGCGCAATCGACGTGCTCGCATGCTGCCTGTTGAACAACCCCGTGCATCTCGTCGTCCTGCCCCGGACGGCCGACGGAGTGCACCGCGCCATGAAGCCGCTGCACATTGCAGCGCGTCTGCCGACCCGGCGCTGACTGCGGACCCCGCGTGGCGAAGTCGATTCGTCGCCATCGGGGACCGGTCCCGGTGGCGTGCCGCGGGCGAAGGGTACGGCGCGTGATGGAGAAAATTAAGAGGCCCGCGGGCCCCTATGAGTGCGACTTGAGGATGTCGTCGTAGTCACGGGCGCCGTGCACGACGTGCAGGACGTCGACACGTCCACGTGCGACGCGGTAGAAGATCAGGTAGTCGCCGACGGGTCGGCGGCGAATACCACGAGCGCGGTAGCGTGGGACGAGCGGAAAGGCGAGCGAGAGTTCAGCGAGATCCAGGCAGCGATCGCGCAGCAGGTCGATGAAGCGCAGCGCATTCGCTGGACTGTCGTGGGCAATGAAGTCCGCGATCGCGGCGAGGTCGGCCTGAGCGGTCTCAGTCAGGACGACACGCATTGGCCCCGTCAGCGGCGGCGACGGCGGGGCGACCGCGCTGCCGTGTTGCGACCGTGATGTTGCGCGAGGCGTTCGAACGCCGCCGCGGCGTCGGTGATCCGTCCCGCGTCCGCATCGGCGATGCCGCGTCCGAGAGCGACGTCCAGCGCGGCAAGGCTGGCCTCGCGCTCCTGGACGAGACGCACGCCTTCGCGGAGCACCTCGCTGCGCGAGTTGTAGCGACCGCTCCTGACGAGGTCGTTCACTGCCTTCTCGAGGGTCTTGCCGAGGTCGACGCTGCTGGGCATGGGGTCCGTGCTCGCTTCCGGGATTTGTCCGGATGATAACAGTTATCAGCACGGCGACGGGCGAGCGGCCAGGCTTCCGTATGTGCTGAGTGTGGATAGCGGACTACCGCAGTTGCGCATAACAACCGTGCCGCGCGTCCCAGCGGCCGCGCGAACAGGTCGACGTTGGAGCCGGTACCCGCCGGCTCCCGCGCCGCGCTCACCCGGTGCCGGGCCCGGTCGCCGACGGCGGCCTCGTACTCCTGTATGGAGTAGGCGAAGAGGTGGCCAGCGGGCCTCACCTCGCCGCGTGCGGTGACTTGCACCGGGTTCGGCCTCGCGTTGGGCGGCCCCACGGCCGGTGTGAGGAGCGTCGCCCCGCCGCGTGGCCGATGCACGGCGAAGAAGTGGCGGGAACGTGCAGAAATGCAGACCGGCAGGCTTCGGTCACCGCGATGAAGGGGGTCGAAAGACCGCCATCCTCGCCCAGGTGTGTCACTTGTCCATCCGCGCAGCGGGTCAGCAATACGTCGGCGCAAAAAAAGAAGCCCCGCAAGGCGGGCTTTCTCGGCTAAGGCGTAGCGTCCCCTTTTTCATGCCCATGTCACCCGTGCCGCCCATGTCCGGCATCGGGTGCTGGTACTCCTCGTCCTTCGGAGCCTCGGCCACCATGACCTCGGTCGTGAGCAGCAGTCCGGCCACCGAAGTGGCGTTGGTATTCATCTCGGTCCCGAATAGCTCCCGAAGTCCTTACGAGCCTCGGTTTGCGCGTATTGCACGGGTAATTCTCCTGCGCCATACGAGCGTGACAACCAAGCTCCAAGCGAGTGCGCCGCGCGCGCCAATAGATAGCAAGGGGCGGTGGGGGCAGCATGGGGAGATGCGAAGGACTCGCATTCGCCGTTTGTGGCGTGATCGCCGCCACGGCAGCCTATGCCCAGCAGCAGGCGCAGGAGCTCGAGGAGATCATCGTCCTCGGCTCGCGCATTCCACGGCCGGACTTCCAGTCGGCGGCCCTGGTCGTGACGGTCCCTGGGGAACGCTTCGAACAGACGCCGGCCGGCACGATAGAGGAAACGTTCGCCAAGCTGCCGCAGTTTCTGGGCGGCACCAACGGCAGCAACAACCGTCCCTTCAACAGCGCATTGGCCGGCCAGGCGCTGGTCTCGCTGCGAGGCTTGAACAGCTACGAGACGCTCGTTCTCGTGGACGGCCGCAGGCTGGTGCCGGCGAACGGCTACGGCAGCCCGGACACCAACGTCATTCCTCCCGCACTGGTCCAGCGCACCGAGATCCTCACCGGCGGCGCATCGGCCGTGTACGGCACCGACGCGATGGCGGGCGTCGTCAACATCCACCTGCTCGACCACTTCGAGGGCGTCGCGCTCGGAGGCAACTGGAGCCAGACCGGCCACGGCGACGGCGAGAGGTACCGCGCGACGCTGACGGCGGGCACGAATTTCGCCGACGGTCGCGGGGCGATCATGGGCTCGGTCGGGTACTACAAACGGTCGCTCGTGACGCAGGCGGACCGGAAATTCTCGCGCGTGGCGCTGGGCTATTACGGCCCCGGCACGGGCGGCGTTGGGCCGGGCGGGCAGTTCCTGCCGGTCGGCAACGCCAACACCCCGGAGGGCAAGGTCGTCTTTGGCGGGAACCGTCCGAGCGCAGACGCATTCAACGCGCTCTTCGAGTGGTACGGCTACCCGATCGGATCCGTGCCCTACCAGAATCAGCTTGGTTTCAACACCGATGGCTCGGTTTTTACGATGGGCAACGACGATCCGCACAGCGTCGCCAACTTCCGCGGGACGCAGGACCCGCTCACCTTCAACGACCGCCGTTACACGTACAACTACGCTCAATGGCAGGCGATGCAGATGCCGCTCGAGCGCACCTCGGTCTTCGTGAACGGCAACTTCGAGTTCGATGCGTCGGCGGAACTCTACGCGCAGGGCATCTACGCCGACTACACCGTCGACCAGCAGCTGGCACCGACGCCGATTCCGACTGCCTATGTTCCGGTGACGAATCCGTACATTTCCGAGGAACTCCGGTTTCTGCTCGACTCGCGGCGAAACCCGACGGCGCCGTTTACGCTGACGAAGCGCACGCTGGAACTGGGTCCGCGCGCCACCAGCAATCAATACGGCTTCTACCAGTTCGCGCTTGGCCTGCGCGGCAGCGTGCTGGAGGACTGGCGGTACAACGGCTATATCCAGTACGGCCAGAACGACCAAACACAGACGTCGACGGGCAACGTCAGCGTAACGAAGCTCGAAGAACTGCTGTGGGCGCCAGACGGAGGCCTGGCGCTGTGCGGCGGCGCGAATCCTTTCGGCTATAACTCGATCTCCAGGAAATGCGCCGAGTACATGGCTGTCGACACCAAGGACACGGCCAGGACCCGGCAGCTGACCGCTGAAGTCACGCTCTCCGGGGCGCCGCTCGAGATGCCAGCCGGTGCGGTCGATGCCGTGTTCGGCATGTTCTACCAGAAGAACTGGTACGAGCAGCATCCGGGTCCCGCCAACCAGCAGACCACGCCGGACGGACGGCCGGATGTCGCCGGCAGCTTCTTCGCCGGGGGTCCGATGGCTGCGGACGATTACAACGTGGACATGTACACGGAAGTGCTCGTGCCGCTGCTCCAGGACCAGCCGGGTGTCCGGTCGCTCAGGACGGTACTCGGTTACCGCTGGTCCAACTATGCCTCGGCGGGCAACACGAACGCGTACAAAGCGGACTTGATTTACGCACCCGTCGATGTCATGCACCTGCGCGGGTCTTTCCAGCACGCCGTGCGCGCGCCGTCCGTGTACGAGCGCTACCAGGCGCAGGTGGCGCAGGAGGTGGGCATCCCGCCCGACCCCTGCAGCTACAACAGCGACCAGCGCACCGGTCCCGACGCTGCCAAGGTCACGGCCCTGTGCCTGGAGACGGGCGTCCCGGCGACCGAGATCGACTACTTTTACGACGACTCCGGCTCAGCACTCGGATACGTCGGCGGCAACCCTGATCTCATTCCCGAGAAAGGGACGACCTGGACGCTCGGCATGGTCTTCAACGCTCCGTTCGGACTAGCCGCACTGAAGAACCTGCAGGTGTCTTTCGACTGGTGGTCAATCGAGATCACGGACGCAATTCGGTCGGTCGCCGCAGGGGATGCCGTATCGGCGTGCTACGCCCCGGCGTACAACCCGGGGTACAGCGCGAAGAACGAATACTGCACGTGGTTCTCGCGTGAGGCGGACAGCGGCTACATCTACGACGCCTATGAGATCAACCGCAACATCGCCGTCTTCGAAACCAAGGGCATCGACCTTCAGTTCGACTGGCACGAGCGCGTTGGGCCGGGCAAGCTTGGCGCCACGTGGCTCGTGTCCTGGCTCCAGTCGTGGGATTGGCAGGCCGCCCCGCAGACCGGCCTCGTGTCGCTGCGTGGCACCGGTTGCTGCCCCACGTTGCCGGAATGGAAGTGGAATCTCGACGCGTGGTACCGGGTAGGTGGCTTCTCGATCGCTGCCAACTGGTCGTACCTCGGGCACATTGACGGTAATTGGAACACGGACCCGGAGATACCGAGCTTCCAGGTGCCCGTGCGGAACTACCTTGACCTCACCGGAAGCTACTTTTTCAAGGCGGGCACGCTCGACGGACTGACGCTGCGGGTCGGCATCAGCAACGTGCTCGACGAGCAGCCACCGATCTTTCCATCCCACGACGACGCCAACACCGACGGCTCGACCTACAACCTGCTCGGGCGCACGTTCTGGATCAGCATGGCCTACGCCGTCGAGCCTGGCCCTGACTAGCGCCTGCATGCTTCACGAGAGGGACCCGCAATGACAGACCCTGAGCCCAAGGATCGCAGCACCAGCCCGACCGGCACGTTGACCGCGCTGCTTGCCTACGCCGCCGCCGGCTGGGCCCTCGTGGAAATCCTGTTTGGCATCGCCGAGCGCTTCGGGCTCCCCGGTTATGTCGATCGCATCGTGCTCGGCCTGTTCCTCGCGGGCTTCGTCGCTACCGTCCTCCTGCTGCGATTGCGGACCGCGTCGCAGCGGTCGCCTGTCGTGCGCGTGGCCGGCGTGCTGGCGATCGCGCTCGTCTGCTCGGGCATCGCCCTCGGGCTCGCGCGCTGGCTAGCACCCTCCACGTCGACTGCGGACGTCGCCTCGATTGCGGTGCTGCCGTGCGACTACCATGGCGATCCCAGGTACGCCTATCTCGGTCCAGGTCTCGCCGACGAAGTGCACGCGCGCCTCGCCGGCACGTCGAGCGTGCACGTGCCTTCGTTCCGCGCCGTGCGCAACGCGCTGGCAGCGACGCCGGACCAGGCGAAGGTCGCCGAGTACCTGCACGTCGACAACCTCACGCGGTGTCGCATCGAGGAGAAGCCCGACCACGTCGTGCTCTCGGCGGAGGTCATCGAGCCGAAGACGCGCGCGGTCGTCTGGTCGGGCGCGTTCCAATATGCGTCGGTCGATCCGCTGAGCCTCGTCTCCGACCTGACGAACTCGCTCGTCTCGGTGATGATGACGCGGCTCGGCCCGGAGGAGGCGGCTGACGTGCGCAAGCTGCCTACGTCGAACCGGGCTGCGTACGAGCAATACCTGCTAGCGCGCCAGGCGCAGGGAACCAGATTCAAGGTATTCACCCAGAACCTTACGACGCGCACTGGGCTGCCCGAGGAGTACGAGGCCGCGCGCAAGCAATACCTCGCAGCCATCGAGCTCGATCCCGGGTTCGCGGCAGCCTACGCAGGGCTTGCGCGGCTGGAGGCGTCGGATTACGGCCAGATCGACCGGAGCGACTTGAAGCCGTTCGGTGACACGAAGGCCCTTGCGGATAAAGCGCTGCAACTCAATCCCTGCGAGGTGGACGCGCTGATCACGCTGTCTTACCCCTGGATCCATTTCCAGGAGTGGGGCGTCACCCCGCCCGAGGCGCAGGCGGAGATCAGGCGCCTGGTGGACAAGGCCGTCGAGTGCGAGCCGAACAGCGTGGACGCCTGGCAGCGGGCGGCCGAACGATACCTGCGCTTCCAGTTGGAGCCCGAGCTCAGCCATGAGGGGGCAGCCGCGCCGGCCGCAAAGGCGATCACGCGCGCCTACGAACTCGACCCCACGAACTGCCTGTCGGCAATCACGCGGATCGAGGAACTGGGAACCCTCGTTCGTAACTCGGCCACACTCCCGTACAAGGACCGACTGTCGCGCGAGGAGTCGGTGGAGGCGCTCCAGACCATCATGGCGCTGGATCCCGGCTGCGGACTCCGGACGGCCGTGGACGCCAACGCGGTCTCGCGCGAGGGCCGATTCGCCGAGGCGATCGCGTGGAGCCTGCGCTGGCACGAGCTGTCGCCGAAGGATCCCGAGCCCGCCAATCGTCTGGCGCGAATGTACGGTGAACTCGGTCTGCCGGACCAGGCGGGGCTGTGGGAGTGCCGGGCGCAGTACCTCGAGGCGCAGCGCGAGGGTGCCGACGACTGTGCATCGCAGCGGCCGCGTCCGTCGTGGGTGCCCCTGCTCGAGGGCAACTACGAAGCGGCACTCGGCAATGCACGGGGAGCACTCACGACTGCGCGCAAACAGCTGCGCGAAGGAAGGCCGCCCGATCGAGGTCTGTACATCTGGAGCATCGACTCCGCCCTGATGGCGAGACGCGAGGACCTGGCGGTTCAAGCGCTCAATGAAGGCCTGCGAGCGATCGGCTCCAACGATCCTGCCGACCTGATTTCGGCAGACCTCAGCCCGCGACGCACGGTCAAAGGGAAGATCTGGGCGCTGAGACTCGCGCGGGCCTGCCAGGCGGCGGGTCGGGACGAAGATGCGCGCAGACTGACCGAGATGGGCCGTGTCTCGTCGGGCTCCTGGGATCCGAGCGTACCCCTCGTGGCCGATGGGGCCTACCTCGGCGTCCTGGCCGCGCTGCTCGACGGTGACAAGCAGGAGGCGATCCGGCTGCTCGGTGGCACGGTCCAAAAACACGCGCTCTACCTGCGCTGGTTCTATCCGGACCGTTACCTGCTCATGTTCGATTATTGGTTGGACCCATTGCGCAAGGACCCGGTCTACGCGCCGCAGCTGGACCAGATCATCAAGGACTACGAGGCCTGGGTCGAACCCGCGCGCGGGAAGGCCCTCGAAGCCGAGGCGACGGGCAACTGGGAATCCCTGCGGCTTCTCTGAAGCGGCCTGATGTCGATTCCGCTGCTGCAGGAGCTGCAACGCCGCGAAGTGCTGAAGACGGCGGGCATCTACGCCGGCGCGGCGTGGCTCCTCACGCAGATCCTGCTCGCGGTGATCGACCGCAGCCCGCTGCCCGAGGCGACGCGCGCGCTCGTCGGTTGCGTGGCCGTCTCCGTCTTCATCCTCGGGTTCCCGGTCGCGGTGGTGCTCGCGTGGTTCTTCGACGTGACGCGCAGCGGCGTCGCTCGCGATCGACCGACGGCTCGCGGTCAGGTGATGAAGGCCGTCGCCAGCCTGGTGCTCGTCGTCGTCGCAACCGGCGCCATCCTCTTGAGAGTGAGTCCGTGCACGTTCGGCTCGATCACGGGGATTGCGGTCCTGCCTTGCAGCTACTACGGACCTCCAGGATCCGAGTCCCAGGCCGCGGGACTGGCCCGCGAGGTGAACTACCGCCTGTCGCATCTGCCGGACCTACGAGCCGCATACCCTGCAGGGTTGATCCGCGC
>JBBIVG010000007.1:11993-29925 GCA_037439865.1 Nevskiaceae bacterium | reverse complement strand
AAACTGCATCGGCTGTGGCTACTGCATCGCCGGTTGCCCGTTCAACATCCCGCGGATCTCGAAGAAGGACCAGAAGGCGTACAAGTGCACGCTCTGCTCGGACCGGGTCGCGGTCGGGCTCGAGCCCGCCTGCGTCAAGACCTGTCCGACCGGGGCGATCACCTTCGGCACGAAGGAGCGCATGCAGTCCGACGCCGCGGAGCGCGTGGAGCAACTGAAGTCGCGCGGCTTCGCCAACGCCGGCCTGTACGACCCGGCCGGCGTCGGCGGCACGCACGTGATGTACGTCCTGCACCATGCGGACCGGCCCGGGCTCTACAGCGGCTTGCCGGCGGAGCCCAGGGTGAGCCCGCTGGTGCGCGTGTGGAAGGGCGCGACGAAGCCGCTGGCGCTCGGCGCGCTCGTGCTCGCGGCCGTCGTCGGCTTCGTGAACTACGTGCGCACCGGCCCGAAGGAGGTCGAACCCGAGGACGAGCTCGCCGCCGAGCGCGAGAAGGAGCAGATCCATGGCTGACAATTCCCACGGCCCGGACCTGATCCTCAGGCACGAGCCTCGTGATCGCGTGCTGCACTGGCTGATCGTGATCGCCTTCGTCGGCGCGGCGGCCTCCGGGATGGCCTTGTTCCACCCGGCGCTCTACTGGCTGTCGAACCTGCTCGGTGGCGGTCGCTGGAGCGTCATCCTGCACCCGTTCGTGGGGATCGCGATGATGCTCTTCTGGGTGCCCTTCGCGCGGATGGCCTGGCGCGAGAACCGGCTCCAGCCATACGACCGCCAATGGCTGAGCCAGATGAGCGACGTGGTCGCGAACCGCGACGACCGGCTGCCGGACATCGGCAAGTACAACGCCGGGCAGAAGCTGCTGTACTACGTGATGGTTGCGTGCATGATCGTGCTGCTGCTGTCGGGCATCGTGATCTGGCGGCGCTACTTCGCGGCGTCGTTTCCCGTCGGCGTGGTGCGCCTCGCCGGCGTCGCGCACGCCGTGGCTGCGTTCGTGCTCGTGCTCGGCATCGTCGTGCACGTGTCGGCCGCGGTCTGGGTCAAGGGCAGCATCAGCTCGATGATGGGCGGCAAGGTCACGCCGGGCTGGGCGTGGAAGCACCACCGGCTGTGGTTCCGCGAGCGGATCCGCTCGCAGGGCACGCGCTAGACGTCCGGCCGAAGCACGGCGCTATACTCGGGGCGCGCACGACTGTGCGCGCCACCGGTGACGGGTCGTGCCGCGGATCCTCGAGAAAGGGCAGATCGAGGCGCTGGAATCGCGCGCCAATCCGCCGATCATCCTGCCGGATCCCGCGCGCGTGTTCGCGGCGCGAGCCGGACGATTGTCTGACCTCGCGAAGAGCGATCCGCTGGGCGGTTATCTCGGCTTCGCGGCCGCGCTCGCGCGCGCCCAGGAGGAGACCGCCGGGGCGCTGCGCCGGCCGGCTGTCGATCCCGCAGCCATCGCGACCGCGCTCGAACATCGCATGCCGCCACTCCCCTCACGCGGGCTCGCGCGCGGCCCTGAATGGCGCGAGATCCTGCGCCGGATCGCCGCGTCCCTGTCAGCCGTCCGGGGCTTTCCGAAGGCGGCGCAGGACATGGCGCAGCGGATCGGCGGACTTGGGGACGCAGAGCTCGACGCCATTGCGGATCGCCTGCTTTCGGCCGATGGCCGTGATCGGGATCCCGCCGCAGCGCCCGTGGTGATCGCCGCGCTGCAGGTGTACTGGGTCGCGTTGGCCGCTGGTCTCGACGTCGGCCAGTTGGCGATGCCCGAGGAGGCGGGCGTTTGCCCGGTGTGCGGAATGCCGCCCATCGCCAGCGTCGTCAAGGCGAAGGCGCCGCTCGACGGCTACCGTTACCTGCACTGCGGGCTGTGCGCCACGGAGTGGCATCGCGTGCGCGTCCAGTGCACACAGTGCGGCGGCTCGCGCGGCGTCGCGTTGCATTCGATCGAGGGCCGCTCGCCCGCGATTCGCGCCGAGACCTGCGACAGTTGCCGCGGCTACCGAAAGATCTTCTACCCGGAGCACGACGCGGCGGTCGAGCCGCTCGCGGACGACCTCGCGAGCGTCGCGCTCGACCTGCTGCTCGCGGAGGCGGATTTCCACCGCGCCAGCCCGAATCCGTGGCTCTGGCAACCCGGGCCCTAGCGCGTGTCGGGGGAGACTGGAGAGCGCCCGGTGGCGCCGTCCGACCTGCCATCGGTTGATCGGCTGCTCGCACTGCCGGGCGTCGCCGCCCTCGTCGCGGTCGAGGGACGCAGCGTCGTGGTCCGTGCGATCCGCGCGCAACTCGACGGGATGCGTGCCGCTGCGCTTGCGGGGTCGCTGTCGCGCTGCGCCATCGAGCACGCAGCGCTCGTTGCGGCGATCACGCGCCAGGTCGAAGCGGCGCGTCGAGCGAATCTCCGCCCGCTGTTCAACCTGACCGGCGTCGTGCTGCACACCAACTTCGGCCGGGCGCTGTTGTCGGAGACTTGCGTCGAAGCCGTCGTCGCGGCGATGCGCTCGCCGGTGAACCTGGAGTTCGACCTTGCGAGCGGCCGTCGAGGCGAACGCGATGCGGCGGTCGCGGCGCTCCTGTGCGAACTCGCGGGTGCCGAGGCGGCCACGGCGGTCAACAACAATGCAGCGGCCCTGGTGCTCGTCCTGAACGCGCTCGCCGCGAAACGGGAAGTACTGGTGTCGCGGGGCGAGCTGATCGAGATCGGCGGATCGTTCCGCCTGCCCGACATCATGCGTGCCGCCGGCGTGCGGCTGGTCGAGGTCGGCACCACGAACCGCACCCACCTCGCGGATTACGAGCGTGCCACCGGCCCGCGCACGGCCCTCGTGCTCAAGGTCCATCCGAGCAACTACGTCATTTCCGGATTCACGGCGGACGTAGGGACCCGCGAGCTCGCCGACCTTGCGCACGCCCGTGGCGTGCCACTCGTCGTCGACCTGGGCAGCGGAGCATTGGTCGACCTGAAAGACTATGGAATGCCGTCCGAGCCGGTCGTGCGCGATGCCGTGCTCGAGGGTGCGGATCTCGTCACGTTCAGCGGCGACAAGCTGCTCGGTGGCCCGCAGGCCGGCCTGATCGTCGGGCGGCGTGAGCTCGTCGACCGATTGAACCGCCATCCGCTCAAGCGCGCACTTCGCCTCGGCAAGCTGACGATCGCCGCGCTGGAGGCCACGTTGCGCCTCTACCAATCGCCGGAACGGCTGGCGCAGGAGTTACCCACGTTCCGGCTCCTGACCCGCCCGGTGGATGAAATTCGTGCACAGGCGGAGCGACTGATTGGACCGGTGGCCGCTGCGGTCGGTGACGGCTACGTCGTAACTCCCGAGCCATTGATGTGCCAGGTCGGCAGCGGCGCGCAGCCGCAGACGGAGTTACCGAGTTACGGTCTCGTGATCCGTCGCGCCGGCCGGCGAGGGAAGAGCGTCGCGAGCCTTGCGCGAGCGCTACGCGGGTTGCCCCGGCCCGTGATCGGGCGCGCAAGCGGGGATGCCCTCTGCCTCGACCTGCGTTGCCTCGAGGCGGGAGCCGAAGACGAATTCCTCGCCGAATGGGGCAGGCTCGATACGTGATCGTCGGCACCGCCGGGCACATCGACCACGGCAAGACCACGCTCGTCCGTGCGCTCACGGGCGTCGATACAGACCGCCTCAAGGAGGAAAAGGCCCGCGGCATCTCGATCGAGCTCGGCTACGCGTACGTCGACGACCCGGCGGGGACGACGCTCGGCTTCATCGACGTCCCGGGTCACGAGCGCCTCGTGCACACGATGCTGGCGGGGGCGTGCGGCATCGACTTCGGGCTCGTGGTTGTCGCCGCGGACGACGGCGTCATGCCGCAGACGCGCGAGCACGTTGCGATCCTCGACCTGCTTGGGGTGCGCGCCGGCGTCGTGGCGCTTTCGAAGGCCGATCGCGTGAGCGCGTCACGACTCGACGCGGTGCGCGACGAGGTGCGCGCGCTGCTCGGACCGACGGCGCTGGCAGCGGCGCCGATGTACCCGGTCAACGCGACCAACGCGAACGACGCGGGCGTGACGGAACTGGCTCGCGCGATCCGCGAGGCGGCGCGAGAGATCCCGGCGCGGGGCGCGCAAGGCCTTTTCCGGCTCGCCGTCGATCGAGCCTTCGCGCTCGCTGGCCACGGCACGGTGGTCACGGGGACGGTCTTCGCCGGTCGCGTCGAAGTCGGCGCGACATTGCACCTGCTGCCATCGGGCGTCGAAACCCGCATTCGATCGATTCACGCGCAGAACCGTGCCGCGGCCGAGGGTCGTGCCGGCGAGCGCTGCGCGCTCAACCTCGTCGGCGTCGAGACGCGTTCGGTGAGCCGCGGGGACTGGCTCGCCGATCCGCGCGGGCTCGCCGTGACCGACCGAGTGGATGCGAGGCTCCGGCTGCTTTCGAACGAATCCGCGACGCTCGGCGGGTACACGCCCGTCCACGTCCATTTCGGCTCGACGCACGCAATGGCTCACGTGCTGCTGCTCGAAGGCGAGCGCCTGAGGCCGGGAGAGACTGCCCGCGTACAACTCGTGTTCGACCGGCCGGTGTGCGCGGCGACCGGGGATCGCTTCGTGCTGCGCAATGCCCAGGCCACGGGCACTCTCGGCGGCGGGACGTTTCTCGATGTACGGGCGCCGGCACGGCGACGCCGCAGCGACGCGCGACGGAGGCACCTCGATGCCGTGGAACAGATGCTCGCGACGGGCGACATCACTGCGCTGCTCGAGGCCGCGCCGTGGGGCCTGAGTGGTACGGAACTCATGCTCGTTACGGGCATGCCCACCGAGGCGCTGTCGGTACCGGCCGGCGTGCGGAGGGTCGCGGAGGGTCGCGCGGCGGACGAGGAATACTGGATCTGCGAATCGCATTGGAATTCAGCGCGCGAGCGCATCGTCGCCGCGCTTGCAGCGTTTCACGAGGGACACCCGGACGACCCCGGCCCGGACACGGCGCGCCTGCGTCGCATCGCGGCGCCTACGGCTCCGGAGTCGCCCTGGCACGAAGCCGTCGAGTCGCTGGTGCGCGAAGGTGGCATCCGCCGGCAGGGTGCGTGGCTGCAACTGCCGGCGCACGCCGCCGGGCTCTCGGAGCGCGAGCGCGAGGCGATGGAGCGGTTGCTTCCGCTGATGATCGCCGGCCGTTTCGATCCGCCCTGGGTGCGCGATCTTGCAGCGCGCACCGGGGAACCGGAAACGCGGGTGCGCCAGCTGCTGGCCGCGCTCGGTCGTGAAGGTCGCGCCCACGCAGTCGTGCGGGATCTCTACTATCCGCGGGAGACGCTGGCGGAGCTTGCGGCCGTCTTCGATCGCCTCGCGGCCGAGTACGGTGCCGTGCCGGCGGCCGAGTTCCGCGACGCGATCGGGCTCGGGCGGAAGCGATCGATCCAGATCCTCGAGTTCTTCGATCGCGTCGGCTACACGCGCCGCATCGGCGAAGCCCACGTGCCGCGGGGTGGCGGCGGCTGGCGCGAGGTGAGATAGTCTTTGCGCTGTCGCGTTCGGAAGGCATACGTGTCCGGCGACGCGGCCGGGCTTCAAACCCGGTAGGGGGCGTCAGCCGCTTCCTGGTAGGTTCGACTCCTGCTGCCTTCCGCCATTTTCCCGGGGATGCGCCTTGGCCACCGATATTGCAGACGTCGTTCCGCGCCTGACCTCGCTCTCCCACGGCGGTGGCTGCGGCTGCAAGATCGCGCCGGGCGTGCTCGAGGAGTTGCTGCGCGAGACGGCGGTTGCCGCACCCGTTGCAGCGTTGCTCGTCGGCCGCGAGACCGGGGACGACGCGGCGGTCTACCGTCTCAACGACGAGCAGGCGATCATCGCCACGACCGATTTCTTCATGCCGATCGTCGACGACCCGTTCGACTTCGGGCGCATCGCGGCGACCAACGCGCTGTCGGACGTCTACGCGATGGGCGGCACGCCGCTCTTCGCGCTGGCGATCGTCGGCATGCCGCTCAAGGTGTTGCCCGTGAACGTGATCCGCGAGGTCCTGCGCGGTGGCGAGGCGATCTGCGCCGAGGCGGGCGTGCCGGTCGCCGGCGGCCACAGCATCGACTCGGTGGAGCCCATCTACGGGCTCGTCGCGATCGGGCAGGTCGCGCCTGGGAACGTAAAGCGCAATTCCGCTGCCCGGTCGGGCGACGCGCTCGTACTCGGCAAGCCGCTCGGCGTCGGACTACTGTCCGCGGCCTTGAAGAAGGGGCTACTGGACGAGGCGGGCTATCGCGGGATGCTCGACACGACCACGCGGCTCAACAAGGCCGGGCCCGCACTTGCCGCGCTGCCGGGCGTGCACGCGATGACGGATGTGACGGGCTTCGGGTTGCTGGGCCACCTGCTCGGGGTATGCCGCGGTTCTGGGCTGCGCGCGCGCGTCGAGTTCGACCGCCTTCCGCTGTTGCAGGACACGCTGCGGCTGGCCGCCGATGGCGTAGTGACCGGAGCGTCGGCTCGCAACTGGACGTCCTACGGTGCGGCGGTGACCCTCGGCGCGACCATCGATGCTGCACGTCGCGCGCTGCTCACGGACCCGCAGACGTCCGGCGGCCTGCTGGTGAGTTGCGAGCCGTCGTCCGTCGACGACGTCGTGTCCGTCTTCAGGCAGCACGGCTGCGCGGAAGCGACCGACATCGGCCGGCTCGCCGCGGGATCTCCGGGAATCGAAGTCGCTTAGCAGGCTGCCTGCTCGATGATGATTCGAGGCATGCCGGCGAACTGGAGGTGTCATGGTCACGAATAGGCCGGAGCAGGACTTTTCCCTCGTCCTGGGTGGGCCGCTCTACCAGCTGCTGCGCCGTGCGCGCCTCTCCGACAATGCGCTGGCGCTGCTGCGCCGCCGGATGGTGGCGATTTCGATGCTCGCCTGGTTGCCGCTGCTGCTGCTTGCGGCGGCGAGCGGCCAGTTGCTCGGCGGCAGCGTGGCCGTGCCCTTCCTGAAGGACGTCGAACTCCACGTCAAGTTCCTCGTGGTGCTGCCGCTGCTGGTGTTGGCGGAGCTCGTCGTGCACCAGCGCATGCGCGCGGTGGCACGCACGTTCAGGGAAAGGAACCTCGTGGCCGACGATGCGGCCGGGCAACTCGAGGCGGCGGTTGCCTCGGCCTACAGGTTGCGCAACTCCGTCACCGCCGAGTTGGGCCTCATCGCCATCGTCTACCTGGTGGGCATCACCGTCGTCTGGCGGCAATACCTCGCGCTCGACACGGCGACCTGGTATGCGATCCCGGGCGCGGAAGGATCACACCTGACGTTGGCCGGGACCTGGTACGGCTACGTGAGCCTGCCGATGTTCCAGTTCCTGCTGTGCCGCTGGTACTTCCGGATCTTCATCTGGGCGCGGCTGCTGTGGCAGGTCTCGAGGATCCAGCTGGCGCTGGTTCCGACGCATCCCGATCGCCTCGGCGGCCTCGGATTTCTTTCCAACACGGCGTACGCGTTCGTCCCGCTCCTGCTCGCGCACGGAGCGTTGCTGGCGGGCACGATCGCGAACCGCATCTTCTACGAGGGCAGCCGGCTGACCGACTACCGGCTCGAGATCCTGCTGCTGGTCATCTTCGTCGTGTGCCTGGTGGTCGGCCCGCCGCTCGCATTGTCACCACAGCTGGCGCGTGCCAAGCGGGCGGGCCTGGCCGAGTACGGCACGCTGGCGCAACGTTACGTGCGCGCGTTCGATCGCAAATGGGTCCGGGGCGGGGCGTCCGAAGCGGACGAATTGCTCGGCAGCGGCGACATCCAGTCGCTCGCCGACCTCGGCAACAGTTTCGAGATCGTGCGCGGCATGCGCATCGTGCCGATCTCGAAGGAAGCCGTATTCCAGCTCGGAATCGCGACCCTGGCGCCGATCGTGCCGCTCGTGCTCACGATGATGCCGCTCGAGGAACTGCTGAGGAAGCTGCTCGGCATCATTTTCTAGACCCGTGCGCGGCTCCGCGTCGATCGCCGCAATCAGCCGGTCGCGGATCGGGGATAGAGGTCCGCGACCCTGAATCGCCCGGTGGCAGTGAGGTCCACGGGCGCCGTGCGCTCCGCGCGCAGGTTGGCACGGCGCGTCATGTACGGCGACCGGGCGACGTTCTCGAGCGAGGTCGAGCTGGCGAACAGGAATCCCTGGCCCGCGACGCATCCGAGATCGAGCAGGGTCGCCGCCTGTTCCTCGTTCTCGATCCCCTCGGCGATCGTCTCGAGGCCGAGCGTCGCACCGAGCATCACGACGGCGCGCGCGAGTTCGGGGCCGCCGTTCTGTTCGGTCATGCGGCTCACGAACGCACGATCGATCTTCAGGATGTCGATCGGGAAGCGGTGCAGGTAGGAGAGGGACGAGTAGCCGACGCCAAAGTCGTCGATGGCGAGCCGCACACCGAGTGCCTTCAGCTCGCGGAACCGTTCGAGGTTCATCTCGGTGTTCTGCATGATCGTGCTCTCGGTGAGCTCGATCACCAGGCACCCCGGGTCGAGGCCGGACACCTCGAGCGCGTGGCGCACGTCCGCGACAAGGTTGCCTTGCTGCAGGTGGCGCCCGGAAATGTTGACCGCCACGCGCAGTCCGTCGCCTGCGGAAACCGAGTCGCCCCACCGGCGGATCTGCGTGCACGCATCGACCAGGACGCGGCGACCGAGGTCGACGATGCGCCCCGATTCCTCGGCAATCGGGATGAAGGCTCCGGGCATGACGAGGCCGCGCTCGGGATGGCTCCAGCGGACCAGGGCCTCGACGCCCAGCAGCTCGCGGCGCGTCAGGTCCACGACCGGCTGGAACTCGAGGAAGAACTCGTCGCGCTCGAGCGCAAGGTCGATGTCGTGCTCCATGCGCAGGCGGTCGTGCAGTTGCTCCTGCATCTGGGGGTGGAACACCACGAGGCGCGCCTTGCCCGCGGCCTTCGCGTTGTACATCGCGATATCGGCGTTGCGCAGGAGCTGCTCGGCGTCATCGCCGGGCTGGGAGCAGGCCACGCCGATGCTGGCCGACGCGTCCGTATCCCTGCCGTCGACGAGCAGCGGGCGGTTGAACGCCGCACTGATCGGGGTGGCGATGCGCTCGATGTCGGTCTCGCTGCCGATGCCCTCGAGGAGGATTGCAAACTCGTCGCCGCCGAGACGCGCGACGGTGTCCGACGGTCGGGTCGACTTCACCAGCCGCTGTGCGGCCGCCTGCAGCAGCCTGTCGCCGGTGTCGTGACCGAGCGAGTCGTTGACGATCTTGAAGTTGTCGAGGTCGAGGAACATCACCGCGATGCGCAGGCGCGTGCGATGGGCCAGGGCCAGCGCGTGCTCGACGCGGTTCCAGAACAATGCGCGGTTGGCGAGCAGCGTCAGCGGGTCGTGGAAGGCGAGCTTGCGGAGCTGCTCCTCGAGCGCCTTGCGCTCGCTCACGTCGCGAAAGTTGAGCGCCAGGCCGCCGATGGCCGGGTCGTCGGTGAGGTTGCTGCCGACGCACTCGAGCGTGCTGCGCCGGTCGCCGGTCTCGACCACGGCCTCCACGGGCCCGACGGTCCGGCCCTGCGTTGCGGCGACCTCGCCGAGGAACGCCGCCAGTCGCTCGCGGTCCCCGTCCGACCATAGGTCGAGCAGGTTGCGGCCGACCAGGTCGTCCGGGTGGATCGCGAAGGTTCGTTCGGCCGCCGGCGAGGCGAACCGGAGCTGCCCGTCCGCGTCGGCGATCATGATCACGTCGGACGCGTTCCTGATGAGGGACGCATAGCGCGCTTCCACCATGCCTGCCGCTCGCCGCTCGCGGAGCACCGCGTCGTCGCGCAGGAGCACGCCCTGGCGGACGATGACGAGGGACGTCAGCACGAAGATGACGACGGTCATCATGTTGACCGGGCTCGCGGTCGTGCTGCTCTCGACGTACACGAGCATCAGGAACGAGACCATCATCGCCACGTACGGCAGGCCCTGCATCAGTGCAGTGCTGAAAGCGCCGGGTGCGCGACGCGCAGGCGGCGCTCCGCGGAGTTGCTCGCGTGCGGCGGCGCCGAGCCAGACGTAGCACGCGAGATAGATGGCGTCGGATACGCCGCCGGGAAGGTAACTGCCGCTGACTTTCGACATCGCCCAGACGATGTCGGCGAACGACATCGACGAGAATCCGAGCGTGAGCAGCAGGAGCGCGCGACGCTGGATCGGCGTGGCGCCGGAGTGCATGAGGAGCACCCCGCAGGCGAGCAGCGTGATGCAGTTGAGCGCGATGTAGCTCTGCGCGAGGAGGTACTTGAGCGCGCTGGGATCGTGCTGGGCGGCGGTCGGCGCGATCACGCAGTACCAGAAGAAGGCGCCGAAGCCGAGCATGAGGATGGTCGCGTCGAGCGCGAGCCGGGCCCACTGCACGCGCACGGCGGCGGCGCGGATGACGGTCAGCAGCGCCGCGAAGACGAGCGGGTAGAAGGCGAGGAAGAACGCGTCGCCGACGGATGGAAATGGGTCGATCCCGAACAGCCAGTAGGTGGAGTGAACGAAATTGCCGGCGCTGTAGAAGCCGAGCGCCCCGGTGAGGAGCCACCAGGTGAGCCGGGTGTCGCGGTCCGTCGAGCCGCGCGCCGCGACCCCGGCGAGGACGGTCACGGTGATGCTCGCGAGCGTGTCGGAGTAGAGGTTGAAGATGTCGAGCGCGCGCGATCCCCTGCCGTCGAAGAAGGTCAGTAGGATGGCGATCGCGATATAGGCGATTAGCCCGACGGCAACGGCACCGGTCCAGCCCGAACTGAACCCCTCGCGCCTTTTCCGGCCATCGCTCATTGGCGGCCCTGGCGACATTTTCTTACGTTCTTTCAACGCGCTCCGGCGCGCATCAACCGTTCTCCTCCGGTCGCATATAGCCTGACGGGGGGGCGGAGCATCCGTGACCGGAGTCTGAAAGCCCCGACCCCTCGTGTGACGCGGCGCACAAATTCCACCGCCTCCGGGCACGTGCGCGTACGATGCCGTCGAGCGAGGGTCGGGCGGCATGAAAGCGATGGTTCTGGATGCTATGGGCACCGTCTCGGAGGACCGGGATGCGCTCGTGCCTCGCGACCTGCCTGTGCCGGAGCCAAAGCGGGGCGAGATCCTGATCCGGGTCTCGACCTGTGGCGTGTGCCACACGGAACTCGATGAGATCGAGGGCCGGACCGCACCGCCGCGGCTGCCGGTGATCCCCGGTCACCAGGTCGTGGGTCGCGTGATCGAACGCGGCCCGGGCGCGGCGGGTGTCGAAATCGACCAGCGGGTCGGCGTGGCGTGGATCTTTTCCGCCTGCGGCCACTGCGAGCACTGCGTCGCAGGCAACGAGAACCTGTGTCCGGATTTTCGCGCCACGGGCCGCGATGCCGATGGCGGTTACGCGCACTACATGGTCGTGCCGGCGGCTTTCGCTCATCCGATACCGGAGACCTTCACGGATGCGGAGGCCGCCCCGCTCCTGTGCGCGGGCGCCATCGGCCACCGGTCGCTACGGTTGACGGGTCTTCGCAACGGCATGCGCCTGGGGCTCGCGGGCTTCGGTGCATCGGCGCACCTCGTGCTCATGATGGCCCGCCATCGATTCCCCCACAGCGAGGTCTACGTCTTCGCGAGGCGACCGCAGGAACGCGAGTTTGCGCGGCACCTGGGCGCGATCTGGGCCGGTGACATTCGCGAGGCAGCCCCGGTGAAGCTGCATGCCATCATCGATACGACGCCGGCCTGGTTGCCGGTGATGCAGGCGCTCGACAACCTCGAGCCGGGTGGCCGGCTGGTCATCAACGCTATCCGCAAGGAGCAGGCCGACCAGCCCGAGTTGCTGCAGCTCGACTACTCGCGGCACCTCTGGCTGGAGAAGGAGATCAAGAGCGTGGCCAACGTCGCGCGCAGCGATGTCCGCGACTGCCTGGCCCTGGCCGCCGAGATCCCGATACGGCCGGTGATCGAGACATACGTGCTGCGGGATGCGAACCGGGCGCTGCTCGATCTCAAGCTGAAGCACGTGCGGGGGGCGAAGGTCCTTACCGTGCACTAGCGCGTGCTGCGTCGCACAAGGCCGCGCGGTCCGGCCGCTTGCAGTAGAAGCCCGTTTCCTGCTGTCCAATGCTGGGTCGCGGTTCTCCTCGCCGGAGGACCGTGACCCGGGGCCGCCCCGGCGCGGCCGCTGGCCCGGGCCAGTGCAAGCCGCGGATTATGGAGCGATTTTGCGGATGACGTCGGTCGATTGAGTAGTCGCCCCGATTGCGTCCGATTCGCATTTGGAGCAGCGTTGCGGGCTCGGATCAGTTGTTGCGGACAGGCTGAATGAGCGCAAAGTTTCCTGGCATTGCCACCGTCATCCATGGCAACGGAGCGGTGGCCGAAATCATGGGTCACGTCTGTGGCGGCGTCATCGGTTACCCGATCACGCCCTCCACGGAGATATCCGAACTCTACGAGGCGTTCCGGGCCGGCGGCGGCTGCAACGTCTGGGGCAAGCACCCGTTCTTCTTCGAACCCGAGGGTGAGCACTCCGCGCAGAGCGGCGCGCTCGGGGCGGCGCTGACGGGCGGCAAGTACGTTTCCAACGCATCCTCGAGCCAGGGCATCCTCTACGGCCTCGAATCGCACTACGTCACCGTCGGCAAGAAAGTCGGCGGTTTCGTGCTGCAGGTCGCGGCGCGCGTGGTGTCGCGGCACTCCCTCAACGTCATGTCCGGCCATGACGACGTGTACGCCCTGCTGCAGTCGGGCTACACGATCCTCTTCGGTTCGAACCCGCAGGAGGCCGCGGACCTCGCGGCCATCTCCTACAAGGTCAGCGCCACGTCGCTGATTCCCGTCGCCAACGCGATGGACGGCTTCGCCACCAGCCACATGCTGAGCGAAGTCCTGATGCCCGAGCCCGAGCTGCTGCGGGAGTTCCTCGGCGACCCGGCGGGGCGCATCAAGTGCCCCACTGTCGCGCAGGAGATCCTGTTCGCCGCCAAGGGCCGCGTCTACCAGCTGCGCCACTACCTGGTGCGGCATCGGGCGGACTTCGAGCAGGCCGATTTCGACCGACTCACCGATTACCTCGATGCCCACGCGGACGAGATCGAGGCCGACGCCGCGGGCGCACTCGTGCCCGTGACGCTGGAGTGGATTCCGGAGGAACTGCGCTCGCCCTGGCGGCGGCAGTGGCTCAACGCTCACGAGAAAGGCACGCGCCAGCGCGTGCCCGCACTCGTGGACGTCAACAATCCCGGGCTGACCGGCGGCGTGCAGAACCAGCCCGACTTCCAGGCGGGCGCCGTCGACCACCGCACGCACTTCGTGAGCGAAGTGCCGCATTTCGTGCGCGAGGCGATGGCCGAGTACGCGGCGCTGACCGGCCGCGAGTACAAGCCGGTGCAGACCTTCATGTGCGACGACGCGGAGTCGGTCATCGTAGGCCTGGGCTCGGTCACCGACGACGCCGAGGCGGTCGCGGCGCACCTGCGCAAGCAGGGCAAGAAGGTCGGTGTCGTGTCGATCAAGCTGCTGCAGCCGTTCCCGGACGCGGAGCTGGTCGAGGCGCTCAAGGGCAAGAAGGCGGTGACGGTGCTCGAGCGCTCCGAGACCACGGCGCTCACCAATTTCGTCACGCAGGCGCTCTTCAAGGCAGTCGAGAACTCGGACGGCGTCCGTCACCCCGGCATCCCGGCCATCCGGAGCCTGCCGAAGATGACCACGGCCATCTTCGGGCTAGGCGCTCACGACCTGCAGCCGCGTCACCTCGTCGCCGCGTTCAGGAACATGGAGGAGCGCAACGCTCCCTTCGTGTACCTCGGCAGCCAGTTCTTCGCGAAGAACCCGCCGCCGCAGATCGCGGCCTTGCAGGCGCGGCTCAAGGCGGCGTACCCCGAGACCGAGCTCATGGCGCTCGAGACGGAGCCGAACCCGACGCTCCTGCCGCCCACGGCCTTCCGGGTGCGTTTCCACTCGATCGGCGGCTACGGGACGATCGCCACCGGCAAGCTGATCACCGACATCCTCGCCGGCGTGCTCGGCATGCACTCCAAGGCCGCACCGAAGTACGGCTCGGAGAAGAGCGGGGCGCCGACCAACTACTACATCACGCTCAGCCCCGAGCCAGTGAAGATCACGAACGCCGAACTCGAGGACGTCGAGATCGTCGTGTCGCCCGACCACCGCGTCTTCGGCCACACCAATCCGCTGCGCGGCCTCGTCGAGGGCGGCACGTTCGTGCTGCAGTCCGCGCTGTCGCCGCTCGAGGTCTGGAAGGAACTGCCCGAGCAGGCGCGCCGCACCATCCGTGCGAAGAAGATCAAGTTCTTCATCCTGGACGGTTTCGCGGTCGCAAAGCGCTACGCCCCGACGCCCGAGCTCGAGACGCGCATGATGGGCGTCGCGTTCATCGGCGCGGTGTGCGGCCACGTGGACCGCATCGTCGCGGGCGCCTCCGAGGACGCGCTGCTCGCGAAGATCCGCCAGCAGATTGCGAAGAAGTTCGGCGCCAAGGGTGGCGCCGTCGTCGAGGGCAACATCGCGGTGATGCGCGACGGCCTGGCCGCGACGCAGCGCGTGGACTACGAATCGCCCGAGTTCGCGGCGGTGGACAAGCAGCCCGTCACGAAGGCGAAGCGCTCGGTCGCGATCTCGGCGGGAATGTGCCGCATCGGCGGCGCCACGCCGGAAGGCGGCTTCTTCGACCGGGAGTACTACGAGGAAATGGTCGCGGCGCCGTTCCGCGACGGCACGGTGGCCGAGGCGCCGGTACTCCCCGGCACGGGCCTCTTCATGCCCGCCGGGACCGCGGCATGGAAGGACAAGGGCCTGTTCCGCCGCGACGTCCCCGAATTCATCTCCGACCTGTGCACGGGCTGCATGGAATGCACGCTCGTCTGCCCGGACGCGGCGATCCCGAACACGGTGCACGACATCCCGGACCTGCTGCTCACCGGCATCAAGCAGCTGGACATCCCGCAGGCCCAGCGCGACGAACTGAAGGCGCAGGCCTATCCGCTGGGCGAGAAGGTTCGCGAGGCGTATCGCGCCGCGAAAGAGAGCCCACCGTTCCATGAAATGGTGGCCTCCCTGGCGAACGGCCTCGACGGCGCCAACGCGGTCGTCCGGCGCAACATCGGCAAGCTGGCCGAGGTGCTTGCGAAGTTCCCGGTCGCGCGCACGAAGCCTTTCTTCGACGCAATGGAGAAGGAAAAGGCCGGGACGGGCGGCCTCTACTCCGTGGCCATCGACCCGTGGAAATGCAGCGGCTGCATGGAGTGCATCGACGTGTGCGGCCCGGGCGCCCTGCAGCCCCGCGTGCAGGTTACGCAGCTGCTCGACCTGCTGCAGGAGCGCTTCGAGTTCCTGAGCAAGACCGCGAACACGCCGGCGCGGTTCGTGGACGGCGCAGTCCGACCGGATGGCGACATCAAGCGCATGATGCTCGACCGCAACAACTACTACGCGACGACGGGCGGCCACGGAGCCTGCCGCGGGTGCGGCGAGGTCACCGCCATTCGCCTCGTCATGTCGGCGAATCACGCGATCCACGGCAAGCGGCGCAAGGAGCACATCCGTGAGCTCGAGTCGCTGATCGAGCAGCTGGCCGCCAAGCGCTCCTCGGTGCAGGACGACGCCGCGCGGCGCGAGCGCATCGACCGCACGCTCGAGACGCTCGAGAAGCGCCTCTACCTGCTCGAAAGCGGGCCGACCGGCAACGGTCCGGCCTCCGCGGTCATCGCGAACGCCACGGGTTGCAGCAGCGTCTACGCGTCCACGTTCCCGTTCAATCCCTACAACGACCCGTGGGTGAACAGCCTGTTCCAGGACACGCCCGCGGTGGCGAAGGGCCTGTTCGAGGGCATCACGGCCAGCGCCGCCGACGACGTCAAGGCGCTGCGCATCGCGCGCCTCGAGCTCGAGGACGCGTACGTACCGGACGTGCACGACAAGTACTTCCGCATGTTCGGCTGGGACAAGTTCACGCCGCAGGAGCTGGCGATGCTGCCCACCGCCTTCAGCGTGGGCGGTGACGGCGCGACGTACGACATCGGCTTCGGTGCGCTGTCGCGGCTGCTGACCACCAGCACGCCGATCAAGGTGATGGTGCTGAACACGGGCGTGTACTCGAACACGGGCGGCCAGGCCTCGACCGCGAGCCTGACCGGGCAGGACTCGGATCTCACGCGCTTCGGCGCCGCACACTCGGGCAAGCAGGAGGATCGCAAGGAGCTCGGCCTGATCGCCGCGTTCCATCCGAACGTGTTCGTGGTGCAGACCTCCACGGCGTTGCAAGGTCATTTCCTCGGCAACGTCATGGAGTACCTGAACCACACGGCGTCGCCCGCGGTGCTCGATGTGTACACGCCCTGCCAGGCCGAGCACGGGATCGCCGACGCAGCTGCGAGCCGCCGTTCGCGGCTCGCGGTCGAGAGCCGCATGAACCCGGTGTTCGTGCACGACCCGCGCCGGGGCCCGGACCTGCACAGCCGCTTCTCTCTCGACGGCAATCCGAACGTGGACAAGGACTGGTCCACGACGACGCTCACCTACGTCGAGGACGGCCAGGCGAAACTGCTCGAGGTTCCGCTGACGCCCGCGGATTTCGCGCGCGAGGAGACGCGGTTCAAGAAGCAGTTCCGCAAGCTCGCGGCGGGCTCCGAAGCGAAAGCCGTGGTCGTCCACGAATACGTCGAGCTGCCGGCGGCCGAGCGTGCCGACAAGGTTCCGTTCGTCTGGTCCACCAACGAGCAGCAGCAGCTCGAGAAGCTCGAGGTCTCGCAGACCATCGTGCATCTCGTGGAGGAGCGCCGTCGCTACTGGCGGACGCTGCGCTATCTCGCGGGCCGTCACGTCGAGAAGCTCGATGCCGAGCACCACGTGGAGCTCGAGGCGCTGCAGGAGCGTTACCAGGCGTCGGTGGCCGAGCACGAAGCCTCGCTCGACCAGATCGCGCGTGCGATGAGCGAGCTGGCGGCGTCCTCCAAGGCCCCGCCGTCCAGCCTGGCCGCCGCGTTGAGTCCGTTCGGCGGCGGCGGCGCAAACGCTGCGCCGGCAACCGCCCCCGCATCGACGCCGTCCGCAGCGCCGGCTGCGAGCGGCGATGCAGCCGCCTCCGGCCTGATGATCATCCGCGAGGAAGACGTCCCGAAGTGCGTCAACTGCAAGACCTGCTACCAGCAGGTTCCCGAGCTCTTCGAGAAGACGACGATCCTCGAGGCGGCATCCCGAAGGAAGTGGGGCACATGATTCCGGGCGCGCTTGCGAAGATCAAGGTCACGCCCGAGCTGGTACAGCGCGTCGCGCGCGTCGCCGCGAACTGCGACTCGGAGATCATCAAGTGAGCGCGCATCCCCCGGGGAGCGAGTTTCCGCTGCACGACGCGCGCAGCCAGGGCCCCGGGCGGGCCAACATCGACTTCGAGCAGGTCGGCGACGGCGACGAGAACGAGGTCTTCCAGAAGCAGATCGCACTGCTCAAGCGGCACCTGCTCGCCGACCCGCGCTCCATGCGGGGACTCTTCGTTGCCGATGGCGTGCAGGCCATCGCGTGGGAGTTCCAGCAGGAGGAGTTGGACCCGACCTTCACGAAGACGCTGTGGAGCCTGCTCACGCGCAACGACGAGATGAGCACCCTCCTGCTGCGTTTCATCTGGTTCATGCCGCTCAAGTTCAAGCGCAAGTTCGTCAAGGCGCTCGACATGCACCTCGCCGAGCGCTACCCGATGTTCAAGGGCCTCTCGGAGGGCTGGCCGGGCGAAACCTGCATCCCGCCCTATATCCGGCCGCCGGAGCAGCGTGCCCACGACTTCGAGCTCGTGAACCAGGGTTACCTCGGGTACATGAACCTGGGGTACACCGCGCGCGAGGTCGAGCTCTTCGTGTGGCTCGAGGTGCTGCGCGACAAGCAGTGCCAGGACCGGCCGTGCGAGATCGGCGTGCTCCTCAAGAACAAGAAGGAGCCGAAGGGCGGCTGCCCGGTCAAGATCCACATCCCGGAGATGCTCGACCTGCTCGGGCAGGGCAAGTTC
>JBBIVG010000007.1:8034-11893 GCA_037439865.1 Nevskiaceae bacterium | reverse complement strand
GGCCGCTTCGTGCGCAATTTCGTGGTGGGCAAGACCGCGACCCTCGACGACCTCAAGGCCGCAGGCTTCTGGAAGATCTTCGTCGGCACCGGCGCCGGCTTGCCGACGTTCATGAACGTGCCTGGCGAACACCTGCTCGGCGTGATGTCCGCGAACGAATTCCTGACGCGCGTCAACCTGATGCGGGCGATCGACGCGAAGTACGAGACGCCGCTGCCGGACACCCGCGGCAAGGAAGTCTTCGTCATCGGCGGCGGCAACACGGCGATGGACGCGGCGCGCACCGCGCGTCGGCTCGGCGCCAACGTCACGATTATCTACCGCCGGACGATCTCCGAGATGCCGGCGCGCGTCGAGGAACTGCACCACGCACTCGAGGAGGGCATCACGGTCAAGGAACTGCGCGCGCCCTGCGAGTTCCTGGGCGACGGCAAGACGAACTTCGTCACGCACGCGGTGCTCGACGTCAACGAGCTCGGGCCCGCCGATCCGTCCCGCCGCCGCGCGCCCGTCAAGACGGGCAGGACCGAGCGCGTGCCGGTGGATCTCGTGATCATGGCGCTCGGCAACACGGCGAACCCGATCATGAAGGAGGCCGAGCCGGGGCTGAAGACGACGAAGTGGGGCACGATCTCGCTCGACCACGAAGGTTCGCAGGCCACCTCGATTCCGGACGTCTACACCGGCGGCGATGCCGCGCGCGGAGGCTCGACCGCGATTCGCGCGGCCGGCGACGGGCAGGCCGCGGCGCGCGAGATCGTGGGCGACATCCCGTTCACGCCGGACGAGATCCGCGAGAAGGTCGAGTGTGCAGCCCGCTATACCGCGCTCGGCCAGGAGAGCCCGGCGATCATTGACAAAGTCGAGCTCGCGGGCGGCATCGTGGAATACACGGTGCGCGCGCCGCTCGTTGCGCGCTCGGCGCGGGCGGGGCAGTTCGTGCGCGTGCTGGCCTGGGGCGACGGCGAACTCATCCCGCTCACGCTCGCGGACTGGGACATGGAGCAGGGAACGATCGACCTCGTCATCCAGGGCGTGGGCACGAGCTCGATCCTGATGAACCGGATGGCGGTGGGCGACTCGTTCGCGGGCATCGCGGGGCCGCTCGGGCGTCCGAGCGACCTGCACCAGTACGCGACCGACGAGACCGTGGTATTCACCGCGGGCGGTGTGGGCCTGCCGCCGGTGTACCCGATCATGCGCGAGCACCTGCGCATGGGAAACCACGTGACGCTGATCGCGGGGTTCCGCACGAAGGAGCTCCTGTTCTGGACCGGCGAGCAGGAACGCGTCGGCCGGTTGCAGGCCGAGTTCGGCGATCGGCTCGACGTCATCTACACGTCGAACGACGGCACGTTTGGCATCAAGGGCTTCGTCACCGCGCCGCTCGAGGAGATGCTGAAGAGCGGCGGGACGAGCAAGGGCCGCCGCATCGCCGAGGTCGTCACGATCGGACCGCCGATGATGATGCGCGCGGTGAGCGACCTCACCCGGCCCTACGGCGTGAAAACCGTCTCCAGCCTGAACTCGATCATGGTGGACGCGACCGGCATGTGCGGCGCCTGCATGGTTCCCGTGACGATCGACGGCAGGATGGTCCGCAAGCACGCCTGCATCGACGGTCCGGAGATCGACGCGCACATCATCGACTGGGACAAGTTCCTGCCGCGGTTCAGCGCGTTCCGGACCCAGGAGGAACGCAGCCGGGTTGCCCACGGGCTGACCTGACGTAAACTGCCCGCTTTTCCAGCGACCGGCTTCCCGTCCGGGGGTGGAGCATGCAGGGCAGGCGCCTCGCGTTCGTGTTCGGCCTGGTGTTCGCATCGGGCCTGTCGTCGCTTTCGTTCGCGGCGGATGCCCCGCCGGCCGGTGCCTCGAAGCCCATGTATGGCGCATGGGGCTTCGACGTCGCGGGCGCGGATCCCGCCGTTCGCCCCGGAGACGATTTCTTCCGCTACGCCAACGGAACCTGGCTCGCCAACGCGAAGATCCCGCCCGACAAGCCCGCCTGGACGCTGCGTCTCGAGATGACGGACCGCACCGAGGCGCGGCTGCGCCAGATCCTCGAAGAAGCGGCCGCGGTCGTGTCGCGCGAGCCGGGCACGCTGCAGGGCAAGGCCGGCGCGTTCTACAAGTCCTTCATGGACGAGGCGCGCATCGAGCGGCAGGGCATCGAACCGCTGGCCGCGGACCTCGAACTCGTGCGCCGGGCCCGTACGCGCGAAGAACTCGCGGCGCTGATGGGTCGTGCGAATTTCGACTTCCAGCCGACGCTCTTCGCCACCTACGTCATGGTGGACCTGAAGGACCCGAACCGGTACGCGGTCTATCTCACGCAGTCCGGGCTCGGGCTGCCCGACCGCGATTACTACCTGAAGCCCGAGTTCGCGGCGACCCGCACGGCGTACCAGGAGTACGTGGCGAAGCTGCTGGGGCTCGTCGGCTGGCCGGATCCCGATGCGCGGGCGAAGGACGTCGTGGACTTCGAGGCGGATGTCGCTCGCGAGAGCTGGAGCAAGGTCCAGCAACGCGACGTCGTGGCGGCCTACAACCCGATGACGGTCACGGACCTGCAGAAGCTCGCATCGACGTTCGGCTGGCACGAGTACTTCGCGGCGGCCGGCCTGGGCGACCTCGAGCGCGTGGTCGTCAACGAGAAGAGTGCGTTCGCGAAAATCGCCGCCGTTTACGGCAGGACGCCCGCGGCGACCATCCGCGCCTGGCAGGCGTTTCACATCGCGGACAACGCGGCGCCTTATCTCTCGAAGTCGTTCACGGACGCGCACCTCGGGCTGCACGACCAGTTGTTGTCCGGGCAGCAGCAGCAGAGGGCGCGCTGGAAGCGCGGCGTCACCGCCGTCGCGGGCGGCGACTTCCTCGTCGGCGACCGATTCGGCACCTTCGGCACGCTCGGCTTCGGCGTCGGGCAGCTGTATACCGCGCGCCACTTCGGTCCCGATGCCAAGGCGAAGATCGAGGAACTCGTCGGGAACCTCAAGGCGGCGTGTCGCGTCCGGATCGAGAAGCTCGACTGGATGAGCCCGGCCACGAAAAAGGAAGCGCTGCGCAAGCTCGACACCTACACGATCAAGGTCGGCTATCCGGACAATCCTCGCGACTATTCGAAGGTCGTGATCCGCAGCGACGACCTGCTCGGCAACGTGCGCCGGGCCGCCGAGGCCGACTGGGCCTTCGACACGGGACGCCTCTCCGGGCCGGTGGACCGGAGCGACTGGTCCATGACTCCGCAGACGAACGACGCCTACAACGGGGCGCTCCGCGACATCGTCTTCCCGGCCGGCATCCTGCAGGCGCCAATGTTCGACGTGAACGCCGACCCGGCCGTGAACTACGGCGCGATCGGGGCCGTGATCGGCCACGAACTGATCCACGGCTTCGATGACGAGGGACGCAAGATCGACGCCGACGGGACGCTGCGTGACTGGTGGACGAAGCAGGACGCGCAGAAGTTCCAGGCGCGCGCCAAGGCCCTGGGGGCGCAATATTCGGCGTTCGAGCCCATCCCGGGCGTGCACGTGAACGGCCAGCTGACCATGGGCGAGAACATCGCCGACCTGGGCGGGCTCGCGGTGGCCCTCGATGCGTATCGAGCGTCGCTGAAGGGCGCACCGGCGCCGGTGCTGGACGGCTACACCGGCGACCAGCGCGTGCTGCTCGGCTGGGCGCAGGCCTGGCGCGGGAAGGTCACCGACGATTTCGTGCGCAAGCAGGTCGTCACCGACCCCCACAGCCCACGCCAGTTCCGCGTCATCGGGCCGACGCGCAACATCGACGCATGGTACGAGTCCTTCGGCGTGAAGGCGGGCGATGCGATGTTCCTCGCGCCGGACAAGCGCGT
>JBBIVG010000007.1:0-7934 GCA_037439865.1 Nevskiaceae bacterium | reverse complement strand
GCCTACGTACTGTAGGAAATATCCAGCGCGCCCGGTCTGACCTACCCTTGGGCACTTCGGCTGGCCCGAATGGAGCGGTTCATGGCGCTTCTGTCCAGGCGCGTGCAGCAGATCGGCACGGAGAATGCGTTCAAGATCGGCCCGTACATCAGCGAGGTCGCGGCCACCGGCGTCAAGGTGATCCGCTGCAATCTCGGTGAGCCGGACTTTCCCCTCCCGGCGCACATCCGCGAGGAGGTGAAGCGGCAGCTCGACGCGGACATGACGCATTACGTCGACCCGCAGGGCGTGCTGCCGCTGCGCGAGGCGATTGCGGCAGAGATGGGGGCGCGGCGCGGGCTCGGCATTACACCTGATCGTGTCGTCGTGTTCCCCGGCGGCAAGCCGCCGATCGGTTTCAGCCAGGAGGTGTACTGCGATCCAGGCGACGAAGTCGTCTATCCGAGCCCCGGCTTCCCGATCTATGAGTCGTTCACGAAATACGTCGGCGCCACGCCGGTGCCGCTGCACCTCGACGAGCAGAAGGGCTTTGCGTTCACGGGCGAGGAGCTCGAGCCGCTGATCACTCCGCGCACGAAGCTCATCATCCTCAATTTCCCTTCCAACCCGACCGGCGGCGTGGCGTCCAAAGCGCAGCTCGAGTCGATCGCGAAGGTCATCCTCGCGAAGGCGCCGGCGGACGCAAGGGTGTACTCGGACGAGATCTACGAGAACATCCTGTTCGACGGCAGCCGGCACTTCTCCATCGCGTCGCTGCCGGGCATGGCCGAGCGCACCATCATCGCGTCCGGCGCGTCCAAGTCCTTCTCGTGGACCGGCGGCCGGATCGGCTGGGCCGTGCTCCCCACCGTGGAGGAGGCACAGATGTTCAAGACGCTGAACATCAATTACTTTTCCTGCACCGCGGGCTACAACCAGATGGGTGCGAAGCTCGGCATCGAGTCGCCCGAGAGCCGCCCGGTGATGGAGCGCATGGTGCGCGCGTTCCAGGAGCGCCGCGACTTCGTCGTGGGCGCGCTCAACTCCATCGAGGGCGTCCGTTGCCAGAAGCCGAGCGGGGCCTTCTACGTGTTTCCGAACATCGCCGGTCTCTGCGAGCGTATCGGGGCCATCGAGTCATACGAACGCCTGCCGGGCGACGTGCGGTCACGTACGTCACCCTCGACGCTCGTGCAGATGTTCCTGCTGTTCCGCTACGGCGTGGCGACGCTCGACCGGCGCGCATTCGGAGTCATCGGCGCGGAAGGCCGTCACTACCTGCGCATTTCGGTGGCGACCGCGCTCGACGACCTCAAGGAAGGCATGCAACGGATCCGCACCGCCGCCAGCGATCGCGGTGGCTTCGCCGAGTTCGTGCGCGATGGCCGACGCCTGAGCTGACCTGGCGCGGGAGGGAACATGAGGAAATCCCACTTTTCGTTCGGCGCGCGCCGCGGCGTCTATGTGGATGCGCGAGACCTGCTCGAGGACGACGGCCCGGTGCTCGAGGCCGAGGCAATCGCCCGCCTCGAGAGCCTGGACGTCGTCTACCGGTCGCTCTGCGCGCTCCTCTACAACTACGTGCCGATGTCGGGACACCCGGGCGGTTCGATCTCCTCCGGCCGCTTCGTGCAGGCGCTGCTGTTCCGGACGATGCTGTACGACTTCGCGGACCCCGATCGCGAGGACGCCGACCTCGTCTCGTACGCTGCGGGTCACAAGGCGCTGGGACTGTACGCGCTCTGGGCCTTGCGCAACGAGATCGCGCGCATCGCAGCGCCGGAGTTGTTGCCCGCCGATCACCGGCGGCAGCTGCGACTCGAGGACCTGCTCGGATTCCGGCAGAACCCGACCAGGACCACCCCGCTGTTCCGCGGGTTCCACTCGAAGGCACTCGACGGTCACCCGACTCCGGCCACGCCATTCCTGCGGCTGGCCACTGGCGCGTCGGGTGTCGGCGTCGCGTCGTCGCTCGGCCTGGCATTCGCCGCGGCCGACACTTTCGGCAGGCAGGCACCCAGGGTCCACATCGTCGAGGGCGAGGGCGGGCTCACCCCGGGACGCGTGGCCGAGGCGCTGGCAGCGGCGGGCACGGCTTCGCTCGGCAACGCGATCCTGCACGTCGACTGGAACCAGGCATCGATCGATTCGAACCGCGTCTGCCGCGATGGCGACGTGCCGGGCGACTACGTGCAGTGGGACCCGCTCGAACTGGCCTACGCCAACGACTGGAACGTCATTTACGTTCCCGGAGGCTTCGACTTCAACCAGATCCTCGCCGCGCAGCGCGCCGCGGTGGAACTCGCCAACGGGCAGCCGACGGCGATCGTTTACCGGACGACCAAGGGGTGGCAGTACGGCATCGAGGGACGTGCGTCGCACGGCGCTGGTCACAAGCTCTGCGCCGACGCGTTCTTCGGTGCCGTCGCACCGCTGCTCCACGGCACGGCCGCGGACCTGCCGCGCTGTCCGCTCGATGCGCAGCTCTGCCAGGGCGGGCAGGACGCGGTCGTGATCGAGAAATGCGCCTGGGATGCGTTGCTCGTGGTTCGTCGTCGACTGGAGCAGGATCCGGCGGTCACGGGCTACTTCGCTGGGCGACTGCGCGAGGCACAGGCCGGGCTGAACGGGCTCGGGCGACGCAAGCGCGCGGACGCGCCGCAGGTGGAGGCCGTGTACGACGCGGCGCGCGAACTGCTTCGCTCCGCGCGAGACGCGGGCATGTCGAAGCCGGGCTCGAGCGCGACCCTGCGCGGCGAACTCGCGCTGGTCCTGGCGCACTGCAATCGTCGCAGCGGGGGTGCGTTCCTCACCGCGGCCGCCGACCTGCTCGGTTCGACGAGCGTCAACGTGATCAGCGAGTCGATGGCGCCGGGCTTCTTCAATGCGATGACCAATCCCGGTGCCCGGACGCTGTCCCTGGGCGGCATCTGCGAGGACGGCGCCTCGGGCATCCTGTCGGGCATTTCCACGTACGGCCGACACATCGGGGTCGTGTCGTCGTACGGGGCGTTTCTCGCGCCCCTCGCGCACATCGCCGCGCGGCTGCACGCCATTGGCGCCCAGGCGCGGCGGGCCGTGCACGGCGACGCGTACAAGCCGATGGTCGTGATCTGCGCCCACGCGGGGCTCACGACGGGCGAGGACGGTCCGACGCACGCCGACCCGCAGGCACTGCAGCTCCTGCAGGAGAACTTCCCGCGCGGCACGATGGTCACGCTGACGCCGTGGGAGCCCTGCGAGATCTGGACGCTTATGGCCGCGGCGCTGGTCCGGCGGCCGGCCGTCATCGCCCCGTTCGTGACCCGGCCCGCGGAGAAAGTGCCGGATCGGCCCTCGCTGGGGCTCGCTGCGCCGGAGGATGCTGCGACCGGTGTCTACAAGCTCCGCGCGGCCCGCGGGAGGCCGGACGGAGTGGTGGTGCTGCAGGAGAGCGGCGTCACGTACGCATTCGTCAACGAGGCGCTGCCACTGCTCGAGAAGTCGGGGATCGATCTCGACGTGTACTACGTCGCGAGCGCCGAGCTGTTCGACCTGCTGGTCCCTGCGGACCAGGAGCGCGCCTTCCCGGCCGAAGCAGCCGACCGCGCGATGGGCATCACCGGCTTCACGCTGCCGACGCTGCACAGGTGGATCCGATCCGCCCGTGGGCGCGAGCACTCGATGCACACCTTCCAGAGAGGCCATTTCCTGGCGAGTGGGCGAGGCGATGCGGTCCTGCACGAGGCCGGCCTCGATGGCGCGAGCCAGTTCGAGGCGATTCGTCGCTTCCTCGACAGCGGAGCCTGAGCGCGGTCCTCGGCGACGACGCGTCGCAGGAGCTAGCCGGTCGACCGCCGCTCGACCGCTTCGAGCGCGTCGATGATCTCGCGTGCGTGTTTCTGCGCGAGCACGGCCGCGCCACCGTCCTCGAGCCACGCCTCGAAGAAGCGCGGGCCGAGCGGCCGCGACACGTAGGGACCCTGTATCTCGTCGCAGCCGAGCGCGCTCAGCATCTGCAGCGTCGCCGAGTCCTCGATGCCGTCGGCAACCGCGCGGACATTTAGGCCGCGCGCCATCGCGATGACCGCCGCCACCACGCCCTGCGCGCCGACGTCGGTGTAGAGGTCGGCCACCAGCGAGCGATCAAGCGTCATGCTGTCGAAGGGCAGCTTGCGGATGTGGCTGAAAGATGCGTAACCGGCGCCGAAGTCCTCGATCGCGACGCGCACTCCGGCGGCCCGCAGCGCCTCGAACACCTTGCGCGCCTCCCGCGGGGCGGCGACCACGCTGGCCTCGGTGAGCGCCACTTCGAGCGCGCTGCCCGGCAGGTTGTTGCGCCAGAGTGCATCCTGGATCGTCGTGACGATCTCGGGGTCGCGCAGTTGTCGCGCCGACAGTTTCAGCGAGACGAAGAAGCTGCGATCGAACTGCTTGCGCCAGGCCGCGAGCTGGCGGCACGACTCGCCGAGCACCCAGCGGCCGATAGGGTCCACGAGCCCTGTTTCATCGGCGACGAGCGCGAACTCTTCCGGAGAGACCGCTCCAACCTGCGCATTCTCCCAGTTCACGACGCCCTCGATCGCCGTCAACTCGTAGGTGTCCACCGACACCCGCGGCCGGTACGTGAGGCTGACTTCGCCACGATCCACGGCGCCGCGCAGCGCGGACTCGATCTGCAGCCGGCGCCGCGTCCGGGCCAGCGGCACCGGCGAATATGTCTCGCAGGTTCGCGGCTCCGACGCCTGCTCGGCGGCGGCGTGGGCGTTCTGGATGAGTTGCTCGGCTTCGACCGGGCCGGACTCGGCGAAGGCCACGCCGGCGCTGATCGCAGGCAGGTAGTCGGAGTCGGTGCCCGCGGCCTGCGAGGTGATCGCTTCGAGGATCGCACGCGCGACGCTCGTCAGGTGGTCCGCGGAGATCCGGCTGCGAAGGGCCGTCGCTACTTCGCTCTCCGCAGTACGGCACACCGCGGCCGGACCCGCGCGCCACGGGATGGCGCCGCCCTGGCTCAGGTTCTCGATTTCGTGCTCCACCCGCTTGGCGAGCTTCGCGATCAGCCGGTTGGCGAACTCGAGTCCCTGCGCCTGCACGATGCGATCGAAGCCGTGCATGCGGAAGGCGACGACCCCGGATGCGACCACGCCGGAACCGTCCTGCAGCGCCGTGACGATCTGCTCGGAGAGATGACGACGGTTCGGCAGCCCAGTCGCGGAGTCGAAGTACGAGAGCTGGCGCACGGCTTCCTCGGCGCGATGCAGGCGCGTCAGGTCCTGCAGCGTGACGATCACGGTACCCTCGCCCGACGCGCCGGCCGCCTGCACGAGATCGGCCTCCTGGTGCACGCAGACCGTGTTGCCACGGGCCGTCTTGAACGTGTGGTCGAAGCTGAAGCGGCCCGCGCCCGTGGCGCAGGCGATGAACGCCTGCCGCACGGCGAGCTGTTCCGAGCGGTCGAGCAGCCGGACGAAATCCTCGAACCGGGCGAGCGACTGGGGATCCACTTCCAGGACTTCGCCCAGCATCGGCGAGGCGTGGAGCGTCCGGCCCTCGACGCTGAGCTCCCAGTGCCCGACACGCGCGATGCGCTGCGCCTGCAGGAGCTTGGAGCGGCTCGAAAGCAGCTGCTGCTGGAGCTCGCGGTCGCGCAACAGGAAGCGCACGCGCTCGACGAGCAGGCGTGGATTGATGCCTTTCTGTGCAAAGTCGCTGGCGCCCGCGGCGAACGCATCGCTGATCGCGGGCAGGTCGTTGCGGCCGGTGAGCATCAGGATCGGCAGCGCGCGCCCGTCGGCCTGCTTTCGGATCTCGCGGCACGCGTCGATGCCGGACATGCGCGGCATGTTCACGTCGAGGATCACCACGTCGGGCCTGAGGTCGCCGAACTGCGCGACCGCGTCGGCGCCGTCTCCGACCGCGTGGACCATGAACCCGGCGCCCGCCAGCGCGGCCTCCGCCAGCAACAGGTGCGACGGGTCGTCGTCGGCCATCAGGATCGTCGTGCCGCGGCTGTCGTTCATTACGGGGACCTCAGGTTCCGGTGCTGCGCAGGGTTTCGGCGCGGAGCGCCTCTTCGAGTTCGGCGAAGCTCTGCTTGAGGCCACGCGCGGACTTGCGGGCGGCCTTGAGGTCGCCCTGTTCGCGGGCCGCCGCCTCGCAGCGCTCGAGCTGGTCCGCCATGCGGCGGCCGCCGAGGTTGCTGACCGGCGACTTGAGCGCGTGCGCCGCCGTGCCGATCGCCTCGAGGTCGCCCTGCTCCAGGGCGCTGCCCAGCTTCTCGAGCGACTCCGGAGCCGATGCGAAGAGCATGTCGCACAGGCGTTCGAGGACCTGCGGCTTGCCGAGGCCGCGGATCGCGGCGACCTGCTCTGGGTCGAGCACGGGGAGGTGGGCCGCGGGGTCCGAGTCGAACAGCGGGACCTCGAGCATGTCGAGCACGACCGTGTCGGACAGGTCGGCCTCCGGCTCCACGGCCGGGGCATCCTCGGACAGCGTGACCGTGTCCGCATCGGGATCCGTCGCCTCGACGTCGGCCTCGACCGCGCTGGGTGCGGCCTCGACCAGCGTGCCGCGCTGCCCGGCGATCGGCTTCAGGATCGCCATGAGTTGCTCGTGCGTGAAGGGCTTCGCCAGGAAGTGGTTCATGCCGGCTTCGAGACAACGGTTGCGGTCGCGCGCGAGAACGTTCGCAGTGAGCGCGACGATCGGCGTCTCCATCAGCCCGTGATCGCTCTCGTGGCGCCTGATGGCGGCCGTCGCCGTGTATCCGTCCATGCCCGGCATCTGGCAGTCCATGAGGATCACGTCGAAACCCTGGTCCTGGGCGTGGCGCACGGCGACGCCGCCGTTCTCCGCCACGACGACGCGGCACGCGATGCGCTCGAGCATCGCGACGGCAACTTCGCGGTTGATCGCATTGTCGTCGACGACCAGCACCTTCAACCCCAGCGCCGGCAGTCCGGCTCGCTCGGCGGTCGCCGGCCGCGGCTTCGCGGCGGACGACACGACCTCGACCTTGCGTGGCGCCCGAGACGCATGCAGTGCCTCTCGCAGCAGGGACAGGCGCACTGGCTTCGCGATGCAGACGTCGGGCTTGATCGCGCGCGATCCTTCGAACGACGGGTCGAAGTCGAAGGCGCTCATCAGCACGACATAAGTGCCGGCGATGGCGGGCTCGAGGCGGATGGCGCGGAGCAGGTCGCCGGTCGTCGCGTCGGGCAGTGCATGGTCGAGGAGCACTGCGGCATACGGCCGGCCACGTGCCGCCGCGTCGCGCAGCTTGTCGCCGAGCAGCCGCCCGTGGTTCAGCACGGTCACGTCGACCGACCAGTTGGACAGCGTCTCTTCCAGGTACATGTAGCTCGTGGCGCTGTCATCGACGACGAGCACGCGCAACCCGGCGAACTCGTCCGTGGTCCTGTCCGGGGCCGGGGCGGCTTCCTGCACCTCGAACGGCAACACGAACGAGAACGAGCTGCCGTGACCCGGCTGGCTGCGCAGGTCGATCTTCTCGCCGCCCATCAGCTGCACGAGGCGGGTGGCGATCGACAGGCCGAGGCCCGTCCCGCCGACCCGTTGCGCGCTGCTGAGCTGCGTGAAGGCCTCGAACACGGCGGCGTGCTCGGATTCCGGGATGCCCGGGCCGGTGTCGGAAACGCTGAAATGCAGGCGGCACTGTTCGCCTTCGAGGGCGTCGAGGCCGATGCGGATCTGGACCTCGCCCTGCGCCGTGTACTTGACGGCATTCGACATGAGGTTGCCGAGCACCTGGCGCAGGCGCAGCACGTCGCCCACGACGGCGGTCGGCACCGTCGGCTCGACGCGGCAGATGAGCTCGAGCTTCTTGGTCTCGGCGCGGCCTGCGAAGAGCTGCCCGACCTGTTCCGCGAATTCGCGGACGTCGAACGACTCCTTGATCAGGTCCATCTTGCCGGCCTCGATCTTCGAGTCGTCGAGGATGTCGTTGATGATCTGCA
>JBBIVG010000006.1:0-30358 GCA_037439865.1 Nevskiaceae bacterium | reverse complement strand
GACAACGACGACCGACAAGTCCGATCCGAAGACCACGCAGAGTCCGCAGAAGAAGCCCGCGTCGAATCACGCGACCGCGAAATCGACGAGCAAGAAGCAGGCGAAAGCGACCTCATCCGCGAAGAAGAAATCGACCACCAAGAAGTCGCGGACGTCGAAGACGCGCAAGGCCGCGAACGTCGCGCCGGCGCAGGTCTCCTACGGGCAGAAGCTCGGTCTCCACGCCACTCCGGACCCGCTCGCGCTGAAGTCGAGCGTTGCGCTCGTGATCGACCAGGACACGAACGAAGTGCTCTTCAGCAAGAACCCGCAGGCCGTCCTGCCGATCGCCTCGATCACGAAGCTGATGACGGCGGTGGTCGTCACCGAGGCCAACCAGCCGCTCGACGACGTACTGACGATCACGCAGGACGACATCGACACCGAAAAAGGCAGCCACTCGCGGCTCGTCGTGGGCACGTCGCTCACGCGCGCCGAGATGATGCACCTCGCGCTCATGTCGTCCGAGAATCGCGCCGCTCACGCGCTCGGTCGAAACTACCCGGGCGGGCTGCCGGCGTTCGTTGCCGCGATGAACGCCAAGGCGCAGCAGCTCGGCATGAGCGGCACGCGCTACGTCGATCCGACGGGGCTCTCGAGCAGCAACCAGTCGAATGCGCACGACCTCGCACTGCTCGTGAAGGAGGCGTACCAGTACGACCTCATCCGCTCGCTGTCCACGTCACCCGAGCACTACGTCGCCATCGGCCCGCGCGAGCTCAAGTTCCGCAATTCGAACGCGCTGGTCCGCAGCCCCGAGTGGACCATCGGCCTGCAGAAGACGGGCTACATCTCCGAGGCGGGCCGTTGCCTCGTGATGCAGGCGGAACTCGCGGGCCGCAAGCTGATCATGGTGCTGCTCGACTCGGCGGGCCGCTATTCCCGCGTCGCCGACGCCGAGCGCCTGCGCCACTGGCTCACGATCAACGCCACCCAATCGGCATTTACCGCGCCGACGACCTGACCGCGCACCTCGGCAGGCCTTCCGGATGCCCGCCGGGGCGCCTGCGGCGGGTTCAGTTTCTGGCGATTCGGGCCATACTTGGCGTCCGGAATGATCGTTCCCTTGCCCGGGTCCGGACCGGACCCGGTGGCCGAACCCAATAAGAACGGGGCACCGTTTATGCCAGCCTCAGCCGCTCTGGACGAAATCCTCGCTCGCTTCGCGCCGGACGCGTCCTCGTCACGCCCTGCCCCGGTGCAGAAGGCACTGTTCCTCGCGCGCCGACTGCAGGAGCGCGCGCGGGCACTGCAGACGCCCTCGGAGAGGCGCCAGCAGGCCGAACTCGACCGCATGATCCAGACGCCGTCCGACAAGGCGACGCTGGCGCTGATGACCGACCAGGCGTTCCGCACCAGCGACCCGGCCCGCGCGGTCGAGCACCTGACGCACATCCTCGACGTGCAGGGCGTGCCGCGCTTCTTCGGGCCGCTCGACCGGACCCTGATGAAAGGCTTCCAGTCCTTCGGCGGCTACGTGCCCGGCGTAGCGCTGCCGCTCGTCAAGGACCAGATGCACAAGGAGACGGCCAACGTCATCCTGCCCGGCGAGAAGGACCTGCTCACGCGCCACCTCGGCGAGCGCCGCACCGAGGGCGTGCGGATGAACGTCAACTTCCTCGGCGAAGCGATCCTGAGCGAGGTCGAGGCCGAGCGGCGCCTGCAGCAGTACCTGCAGGGACTGCAGTGGCCGGAGATCGAGGTGGTCTCGATCAAGATCTCGACGGTGTATTCGCAGATCTCGCCGATCGCGCGCGAGCACACGGTCAGCGTGCTGTGCGACCGGCTCGAGCGGCTGTTCCGCACGGCGGACCGCGCCCGTTTCACCCGGCCGGACGGCACCGAGGTCCCGAAGTTCGTGTACCTCGACATGGAGGAGTACCGCGACAAGGAACTCACGGCCGCCGCGTTCATGCGCACCCTGGACCGCGACGGACTGCAGCACGTGCGCGCCGGGATCGCGCTCCAGAGCTACATCCCGGACTCGTACCGGACACTGCTCGAGATCCAGGAATGGGCGCGCCGGCGCGTCGCCTCGGGCGGCGGACGCATCACCATCCGGCTCGTGAAGGGCGCCAACATGGAAAGCGAGCGCGCCGAGTCCTCGATGCGCGGCTGGCCACAGGCGCCGTACAAGACCAAGCTCGAGACCGACGCGAACTACAAGCGCATGGTCCACGAGGTGCTGGATCCCGTGAACCTCGCGGCGATGAACGTCGGCATCGCGTCCCACAACCTGTTCGACCTGGCCTACGGCCTCGTGCTCGCGCACGAGCGCGGCGCGCTGGACAAGGTGCAGTTCGAGATGCTCGAGGGCATGGCGAACGCGCAGCGCCGTGCGCTGTTCGAGCTCACGCGCAATGTGCTGCTGTATGCACCGGCGTGCCGCAAGGAAAACTTCATCAACGCCATCGGCTACCTGATCCGCCGCCTGGACGAAAACACCGGGCCGGAGAATTTCCTGCGCCACGCGTTCAAGATCGAGGTGGACAGCCCGGAATGGCGCCAGCTCGAGCAGGGCTTTCTCGCGGCCTTCGACGCCATCCCGCACACGGGCGACGCGCCGCGTCGCGACCAGGACCGCAACCAGCCGCCTCCGGTCCCGGCGGCGATCGCGAAAGGCTGGCAACACCTCGAGAGCGAGCCGGACACCGACTTCGCGCTGCCGCAGAACGGCGAGTGGGCGCAGGCAATCATCGCGAGGTGGCAGCCTCGCTGCGGCGAGCACGCCGTACAGGTGCCTCTCGTCATCGCCGGCGAGGAGATCATGGACGGCCGCCCGGTCCGTGACTGCCTCGACCCGTCGCGACCGGGCGTGGTCGTGGCGCGTTACCGGCAGGCGACGGACACCGATGTCGCGCGGGCCGTGGAATGCGCGGCCGCGGATCCGGACGGCTGGCGGACGATGGCGGCCGGGCAACGCTGGGAACTCCTGGGCAAGGTCGCGCAGGAACTGCGCATCGCCCGCGGCGATCTCATGGGCGCGGCGCTCGCCGACGGCGGCAAGACGCTGATGGAATCCGATCCCGAGGTTTCCGAGGCCATCGACTTCCTCGAGTTCTACCGCGACACGGCGCGCTGGTGGCAGGCGATGCCGACGCTCGAAGCCCGGCCGAAGGGCGTCGTGGTCGTGGTGCCGCCGTGGAACTTCCCGATCGCGATTCCCTGCGGCGGCGTGGCCGCCGCTCTCGCCGCCGGCAACAACGTGATCATCAAGCCGGCCTCCGACACGGTGCTGGTCGCCTGGGAGATGTGCCAGTGCTTCTGGCGCGCCGGCGTGCCGCGGACCGCGCTGCAGTTCGTCCCGTGCTCGGGCGGCAGGGAAGGCCGCAAGCTCGTCAATCACCCGAGGGTGAACGCGGTGATCCTGACGGGCGGCACCGAGACGGCGCTCACGATGCTCGGCGACAACCCGCGGCTCAACCTGTTCGCCGAGACCGGCGGCAAGGACGCCACGATCGTGACCGCGGTGTCCGATCGCGATCTCGCGATCAAGCACATCCTGCACTCCGCGTTCAGCCACTCGGGCCAGAAGTGCTCGGCGACGTCGCTCCTGCTGCTTCAGGGCGAGGTCTATGACGATCCCGCCTTCCGGCGCGGGCTGTGCGAGGCCGTGCAGAGCCAGAAAATGGGATCCGCCTGGGAACTCGACACCAAGATGGGACCGATGATCCGGCCGCCGTCGGGTGACCTCGAGACCGCGCTCAAGGTGCTCGAGCCCGGCGAGGAATGGGCCGTGATGCCCCAGCCCGTCGAGGGCAATCCCTGCCTGTGGACGCCCGGCGTGAAGTACGGGGTGGCTCCCGGCAGCTACACGCACATGACGGAGTTCTTCGGCCCGGTGCTGGCCGTCATGCGCTTCGAGAACCTGGGCGAAGCCGTGGCGCTGGTGAACCAGACGGGCTACGGCCTCACGAGCGGCCTCGAGAGCCTCGACGAGCGCGAGTGGGATTACTGGAAGCGCCACATCCGCGCGGGCAACCTCTACATCAACCGGGTCACGACCGGCGCGATCGTGCTGCGACAACCGTTCGGCGGCATGGGCAAGTCCGGCTTCGGTCCCGGCATGAAGGCGGGCGGCCCGAACTACGTCGCCCAGTTCATGGACTTCGAGGACGTCGGCTCGCAGGACACGGACGACGTACCGCAGTCACCGACGCTCGCGGCGCTGTGCCAGGGCATGAAGTCGAGCCCGCAGGAGGGTGACTCGCGCATCGTCGGCGCCGTGCTGAGTTACCAGCGCAACCAGCGCGAGGAATTCGGCGTCGAGCACGACCACTTCAGGCTCGTCGGGCAGGACAACGTGCGGCGCTACCTGCCGGTCGGGAGCGTGCGCGTCCGGGTGCACCCGGACGACACGGCCTTCGACATCTTCGCCCGCGCCTGCGCCGCGCACGTTGCCGGCTGCCGCGTGGTCATCAGCACGCCGCCGGGCCTCGACTCCGCGGCCGTCCGGCGGCTCGAGGCGCTGACCGAGTCCTGGGCCGCGTCGATCGAGTTCGTCGAGGAAACCGATGCGCAGCTCGCAGAGGCCATCGCTGCACGCCAGGTGGATCGCGTCCGCTACGCCGCGCCGGACCGGGCGTCGCTCGAGGTACTTCGTGCCGGCAACGCCGCCAACGGCTGCGTCGTCAGCGTGGAGGCGTCGGCCGAGGGACGGCTCGAGCTGCTCTGGTACGTGCGCGAACAGAGCATCAGCACCGACTACCACCGCTACGGCAATCTCGGGGTCCGGGCCGACGAGGAGCGCGCACCGGTCGCGTAGAATGCCGCGGGCTCGCACCACAGCCATCCACGGGAGAACAGCGAATGTCGGGCGAAGAGATCATCCAGGGCGTGCGCGTGACCGTGGAGTGGGCGGCGCTCGGCATCGAGGTCCTCGGCGCACTCATCATCGTGGCCGGGGTGCTGCGCGTGGCGATCACGCGCGGCACGGTCCGGTTCCTGTTCCAGCTGGACAAGTTCGAGGCCTACGAGGCCTACAAGCAGCAGATCGGCCGCTCACTGCTGCTGGGCCTCGAGTTCCTGGTCGCCGGGGATGTCGTGCGCACCGTCGCGCTCGCGCCGACCGTCTCCAACGTCGCGGCACTGGGCCTGCTGGTGCTGGTACGGACCTTCCTCAGCTGGTCGCTGACCGTCGAAATCGACGGTCGCTGGCCATGGCAGAAGAAAAGCGCGTGACGCGTTTCCGGGTGCCTCGAGCGCCCGCAGCGACCCGCGCCCCGGCGACTATTTCGCGGACGCGGCGACCGCGGTGAACCGCAATGGCTCGACAAACGGCTTCACGCCGAGTTCGGTGAACACCTCGCTCGGGTAATAGACCCGGTCGCCCTTCATCACCATCGCGATCCTGCGAATGGTGCCGATGTCGCGCGTCGGATCCCCGTCCACCAGGACGAGGTCGGCGGCCTTGCCCGGGGTCACCGAACCGCGGTCGCCGAGCACGCGCGCATACTTCGCGGCGTTCCAGGTCGCGACCTGCAGCGTCTGCGCCGGGGTCAAACCCGCCTGCACGTAGAGCTCGAGCTCGCGCTGCAGCGTGAAGCCCGCCAGCCCGTCGGTGCCGGCCACGAGCGGCACGCCCGCGCGATACATCATCCCGACGAACTCGATGCACTTCTGGTACGACTTCTCGTAGCGCGCCGCCGTCGCGTCGTCCGGGATGTTCATCTCCGCGACGCCGAACGAGCGACGCACGTCGGGCGGCATGTGGTCGGCCACCGCGGCGTAGGCCTGGGAGAGCTGGCCCGGGCGCTGGCGGATGAAGTCGAAGGCCGTCAGCGTCGGGTCCACCACGACCGGCTTCGCGAGCAGCGACTTGAGGAAGCCCTGCACTGGGGCCGAATCGAGGTCGAGACCCGCGGCCTGCTCGGCCACCAGGTAGAAGCGCTCGAGCGTGCGCGTGTCCGTCGTCGGCTTGACGAAGAAATTGAGCAGCACCTGGTTGATGTGCTGGATCTCGTCGTATCCCAGGTCGATGACGTCCTGCGCGCGCAGGAACGCCGGCACGTGGCCGCTGACGCGCAGGCCTCGCTCGTGGGCGTAGGCGATGGTGTCGCCGAGGATGTCCCTGGGAAACGAGTTGTAGACCTTGATCTGCGGATAGCCGCGCTGGGCATACCAGTCCACGGCGTCCTTGGCGCCCTGCAGGTCCTTGATGACGAACCCGCCGCGGGCCGCGTACTGGCTCTCACCCTCGATGAAACCCGCCGGGACGATGCGCGGCATCATGAGCGTACCCGCGCGCTCCTCGCTCACCATCTGCTGCAGGTTCGCGTTGTCGTTCGCCATGTCGCGCGCGGAAGTGATGCCGGTCGCGATGTGCAAGCCGCCGTCCCAGCGCTGCAGGTGCGTGTGCATGTCGAACAGGCCCGGCAGCAACACGCGTCCGCCCGCATCGAGCACCTGCTCGGCGCCCTCCGCCTGGCTGCCCGCCGGCAGCACCTCGCTGATCCGCCCCCGGTAGACGTACACGTCGGAAGCGTCGCCGAGCGTCGCGTGCTCGCTGTCGAAGACGCGCGCGTTGCGAATGACGGTCAAGCCCGGCAACGGATGCGCGACGCGCCTCTCGAGATCCACCAGCGCCGCAGCCTCCGCCTTCACCTGCTCGGTCTCGAGCGCGGCGCCGTTGTCCTCCCACCCCTCCTCGACCAGGCGCAGGAATCCCGGGGCGATGAATGCGAACAGCCGCGGATCCGTGCCGGTCGTCGCCCACAGGAACTGCGGCGTGAACCCGACGCCCGTCAACATGACGAGTTGCACATTGCGCGTATCCGCGCCGCGCTTCAGCTGTGTCTCGCCGAGCCTGCGGATGGTCAACGTGCCGCTCGGGATCAGCGGCAGTCTGCCGTCGGCACGCTTCGCCAGCGCGCCGAGCGCAACCGACGCACCGTCGGGCGTGCCGCCCAGCGACGTGTAGAGCGCCGTGCCATCGACTTTCACGTGGCCCTTGTCGGACGTCGTGTGCCAGCGAGCCTCGTCGCCCTTGCGTGCGAAAGTCTCATCCACCCTGGCGCCGAAAGTCGTCTTGCCCGTCGCCTTGTACTCGGCGTACGTGCCATCCGGGGCGAGCCGATAGATCTCCTTGATCTCGGGGCCACGCCCGTTGGTCTTGAATACGAAATCCACCTTCGTCACGCCGTCGTCGCCACGCGTGACGACCTGGTGTCCGGAAACCGTACCGTCGGCCACCTGCGCCACGTAGCGCAGCGTCTCCGCGGCTTGTGCCGTCGAGACCGCGACGCAGCCAAGCAACGCAAGCACGCAGCGTTGGCGAACCTTGCGGGCGATCGAGGACGTGATGGCGCAGTTGTTCTTCTTCAAGGACATCTCCCCTGGCTGGCATGCGGCGTTCGAGTCGCGCATCATGCCGAGGCTCGCGAACGAAGGGAATGGGCCACATGAATGCAGGCATTTCGCGGCGCTCGCTGCTGTCGGGAGCCGTCGCATCGGCGCTCGCCCTCGGGCTGCCATGGCAGCCCGCAGGGGCTTCCGCGTGGCCCCGCTACGCCGGTGCGATCGTCATCGACGGCTGCGGTGCGCCGGGCAACGGCGACTCGGACACGAGCGCAGCCCTGAGCGCGGCACAGGTCGAGGACGTGCGCGCCTCCGGCCTCACCGCCATCTGCGTGACCGTGGGCAGCGTGGGCAACGAGCCGGCCGACGCGGCGTTTGCGCGTGCCGTGTCCGACATCTCCTACTGGGAAAAGCAGATCGATCTTCATCCCGACGTCCTGGCTCGCGTGCGCGGCGTGGCCGACATCGATGCGGCCGGGCGGAACCACCGGACGGGACTCGTGTATGCCTTCCAGGACGGCGTCGCGTTCGAATCCGACCTCGCGCGCCTCGAGGTCTTCCATCGGCTGGGCGTGCGGATGATCCAGCCCACCTACAACCGCCGCAATCTCCTGGGCGACGGCTGCCTCGAGCCCGCGAACGCGGGACTGAGCCTCGCCGGCGTCGAGGCGGTGCAGCGCATGAATGCGCTCGGCATCCTCGTCGACCTGAGCCACTGCGGGCGACGCACGGCGGCCGATGCGATCCAGGCGTCGGGCAAGCCGGTCGTGTTCTCGCACACCGGCTGCGCGGCGCTCGCCGATCATCCGCGCAATCGAACCGATGCGGAATTGCGCGCCGTCGCCGACAAGGGCGGCGTCGCCGGCATCTACTTCATGCCCTACCTCGACGTGGGGCACCAGGCGACAGCCGCGGACGTGATCCGCCATCTCGACCACGCCATCGACGTCGCCGGCGAGGACCACGTCTCGATCGGCACCGACGGCGGCGTCTCGGCCGAAGTGGCGGACGACGCCTATCGCAAGCGCTTCGCCGAGATCACCCGCACGCGCCGCGAGAAAGGCATCGCCGCGCCGGGCGAAACCGAGGACGGCTACCTGTTCGCATCGGACCTGAACACGTCACGGCGCTTCGAGACGCTCGCGACCCTGCTCTCGGCAAAGGGCTACGCGGACGCGCGCATCGAGAAGCTGCTCGGCGCGAACCTGCGTCGCGTGTTTGCCGCCACGTGGGGGTCCTGACCGCCGATGACGTGGACCGCCGCGTTCAGGCGCGGCGCGGCAGGATCGCGGCGAGCGCGCGCTCGAGGTCCGGGTAGCGGAAGCGGAAACCCTCGTCGAGCAGGCGCTTCGGCAGCATCCGGTCGCTCACGAGCAATAGCTCCGACATCTCGCCGAACAGCAGCTTGAGCGCAGCCTCCGGCATCGGCAGCACCGTGGGCCGCCCGAGCGCCCGGCCAAGTGCGCGGGTGAACTCGACGTTCGTGACCGGGTTTGGTGCGCTCACGTTGTATGCGCCACGAGCCTGCGGATTGTCGAGCAGCCACTGACAGGCCGCGGCCGCATCCTCGCGATGGATCCAGGGGAAATAGTGTCGACCGGCACCCAGCCGCCCGCCGGCGCCGGCGCGGAATGCCGGCAGCATCTTCGCGAGCGCGCCGCCGTCGCGATCGAGGACCACGCCGATGCGCATCGCGCAGACACGGACGCCGTGCGCAGTTGCCTTGCCGGCTTCGCGCTCCCAGGCCGCGCACAGCTCGTGCGTGAAACCCGGCGTAGGCGTGGTGCTCTCGGTGATCGGACGGTCGCCTTGCTCGCCGTAATAGCCCACCGCCGAGGCCGACACCAGCACTCCGGGCGGCTTTGCCGCGCCGCCCATCCACTCGACGAGTCGCGCGGTCGTCGCGACCCGCGACTCGAGCAGCAGCATCTTGCGCGCGTCGGTCCAGCGCGCATCGCCGATCGGCGCACCGGCGAGGTTGATCACTGCGCCGAACTGTTGCGCGTCGAGTTCGCCGAGGCCGGTGACGGCCTGCGCGACGCCCGCTGGAAGCCGAGGATTGGCCTGTCGGGTGAGGATCACGACCTCGTGCCCCGCATCCCCGAGCCGCGGGCACAGGGCCTGGCCCACGAATCCGGTACCGCCCGTGATCAGAACTCGCATCTCGATGCCTGGCCTGCTCGTGTGTGACTGGGATCCCGCCGGCAGCCGGAGGGCCGCGCACAGCGTACCTGACAGGTCGCATCCGCGACGCAATCGGATTCACCGTACATCGAGTCGCAAGCGGCCGGCGGTATCATTCCGGCAGGCATTCCGCTGGAGAAACTGGAGCGATGACGTGGTGACGCAAGGGTCGACGGCCATGACGCGGCTCCGGGGCGTCAACCTCGGCGGCTGGCTGGTCCTCGAGAAGTGGATGGCGCCGAGCGTCTTCGCCGGCCTCGAGGCCACCGACGAGACCACCTGGTGTGCCGAGCTCGGCCGCGACGCCGCGCCACGATTGCGGGCGCACTGGGACCGTTTCATAACGCGCGACGATTTCGCCTGGCTCGCCGATGCGGGCATCAATGCGGTGCGGCTGCCGATCGGTCACTGGGTCCTCGGCCCGCCGTATCCGTACCACGAGAAGTACGGTTCCGATCCGCATCCGTTCGTCGAAGGGGGCATCGACGTCGTGGATCGCGCGATCGACTGGGCCAAGGAGTTCGGCCTCCGCGTCGTGCTGGATCTGCACGCGGCGCCCGGTTGCCAGAATGGCTTCGACAACGGCGGAATCAAGGACGTCTGCGAGTGGCACACGCGTGACGAGTACCTCGCGCACTCCGTCGACCTGCTCGGCCGGCTCGCCGCGCGCTACCGGTCGGCGAGCAGCCTGCACGCGATCGAGGTGCTGAACGAGCCGCGCTGGGACGTGCCGACCCACGTGCTCGAGGAATACTACATGCGCGCCTATGACGCGATCCGGGCGCACTGCCCGCCCGGGCGCGTGGCCGTCGTTTTCCACGATGGGTTCCGGACGCATCGCGAGTTCGGGCGTTTCTTCCTTGACTCGACGCTCGAGGACGTCATCTTCGACGTGCACCGCTACCAGTGCTTCGACCGTGCCGACCTCGACATGGACATCCACGGTCACCTCGACAAGGCCGGCAACCTGTGGCGGGACGAGGCCGACACGGTGCAACGTGAGCTCGGCGTGCCCGCGATCGCCGGCGAGTGGAGCCTCGGCCTCGACCTCAAGGTCGTCTCGCTGTGGGCCGCGGGGCCTTACAACCACGCGCTCCAGCAGCTGGACGCGTTCCAGGAGAGTGTCGCGCTCCGGGCATACGCGGCGGCGCAGCTCCTCGCCTTCGAGCACTACCTCGGCTGGTTCTTCTGGAGCTACCGCACCGAGACCACGCCGGCGTGGTGCTTCCGCGAGTGCGTCGAACGGGGCTGGCTGCCGAATCGCTTTCAGTGAGCCGCGGCGCCCGGGCCGCTGCGCGAGTCGGCCGGCGGCGTCTCCCGCCCCGGCGGCGGCAGGACGAGCGTGCGGTCGTGCAGGCCCTCGAGATCCGGGTGGAAGCTGATCGTGACCCACGTCGCGTCCGGCAACTCGCGTCGCAGCATCCCGAGCATCGCGCGCTCGCCGTCGCCGTCGAAAGCGGCGGTAGCCTCCTCCATGAACACCCAGGCCGGCCGCTGCAGCAGCGCGCGTGCGAAACTCACTCGCTGCTGTGTCCGCAGGGACAACGCCTGCTCCCAGTTGTCCGTATCGTCGAGTCGTGATGCGAGCCACCCGAGTTCCGACCGTTCCAGGACCCCCAGCACCTCTGCGTCCGAAAACGCGTCCGGCGGGCGCGGATAACAGAGCACGCCGCGCAACGATCCTTCCGGAAGGAACGGGCGCTGCGGAACGAAGAGCAGATCTGCGTCCGGCCGCACGATCCGCCCGCTGCCCCAGGGCCAGAGCCCGGCGACGACCTTGAAGAAGCTCCCGGTAGCCGCCGTGTCGCCCTTCACGAGCACGCGCTCGCCGCGGCGGATCACCGCGCTGAAATCCTGGAGCAGCACGCGTCCCGACGGCTCCGCGATGCCGAGGTGCTCGATGCGCAGGCAGTCCCCACCCGATTTTCCGAGCACGATGCTGGGCATCCCGGCACCCTGCCGTTCCGAGTCCAGGCGTCGCAGGTCTTCCGAGAGCGCGAGCACCCGGTTCGCCGATGCGCGCCAGTGCGCGATCTCGCCGAGGTTGTTCACGGGCCACGAGAGCGCGGAGGTCAGTCCCTGGAAGGCCTGCGCGGCCTGCATCAGCACGCCGAGCGACATCGCGCCCGCGATGTACCGCGGCGCTGCAACGAGGATAGGAAATACCGGCAGCAGCGCCCCGTAGGCCGTGCCGAAGGCCACGATTCCCATGTATGCGAGCGATTGCCGGTCCCAGTCGCGCACGACGCGCCGGAACCGGGCCGCCGAGCCGGCACGCTCGAGCGGCTCGGCGTGCATGAGCGCGATCGCCTCGCCGTGTTCGCGCGCCTTCGAGAGGCCGAAGCGGAAGCTCGCCTCGGCGCTCTGCAGGGCGTTCGTGGTGCGGACGAGCGGCCGGCCGAACAGCCAGCCGAGCACGCCGCCGACGATCGCGTACAGGAAGGCGAGCGGCACCATGTAGCCGGGCACCACGAAATCCGTGCCGGGCACGACGATGGACCCCGAGACGGTCCAGAGGATGTCCACGAACATCACCAGCGTGAGCAGCGAGTAGACGAGCGTGTGCGCCAGGGCGATCGCGCTCTCGGTGGTGATGCGGATGTCCTCGGCGATGCGCTGGTCGGGGTTGTCGTGTTCGCCCGCAGCGAACTGCAGCCGGTAGTGCCGGCCCTCGTCCATCCAGCGGCCGACCAGCTGGCCCGTGAGCCACTCGCGCCAGTCCCGCTGCAGCCACCGCTTCACGACCAGGTGTACGCCCGTCACGGCGACCGACAGCGCGAAGATCAGCGCGAACACCGCCACCTGGACCAGCACCCGGCTCACCGAGCGCTGCTCGAGGGCGTCGAACAGTGCGCGGTTCCAGTAGTTGCCCCAGACCGCGAGCGCGACCTGGCCGACCGTGAGCAGGAACAGCAGAAATGTCGCGGCACGGACCTTGCCGCGCCGCGCGCTGTTCGAGTACGGGCCCGCGAGCCGCGCAATGTCCAGCAGGGACCGCGGGCGCGGTGCAGCGGCGCCGTTCACCTGGGTCGCGACCGAAGACGTCTCCCGTTGCAGGTTCGGTTCCATCCCCAGGCCGGTCCGACCGGTCTTGCCTCCAGGTAGCCAAGGCTGCGCCTCGCCCAAGGGTGCCACAATCCGTCGTATCAGCGATGCCTGGCCGGGCGGGCGCGCCCTCGATCTCGCAACCGGAAAGCCCTTAATCCATGATCAAGCCGGCAGTCGTAGGATCGGACCAAGTGAGCCCGGATGCCTTCCACTTGCGCCGGTATGTCGCGACCCTGGCGCCGGTTGCGATTTTCGCCGTGGCGATCTTCGCGCTGCACCGCCTCGGCGGGGAATTCCACCTTAGAGACATAATCGCGGAGTTCGAGGCGATCGACAGCTGGAAGGTCCTGGCTTCGATCCTGCTGGCGACGGGCAGCTACCTTGCCCTGACCGGCTATGAACGCCTTGCGCTCGAATACTCGGGCAAGTCGCTGCCGTGGACGCAGTACGGGCTCACTTCCTTCATCGCGTACGCGGTCGGGCACAACGTCGGCGTCGCAGCGCTTTCCGGCGGAGCCGTGCGCTACCGCATGTACTCGCCGCTCGGCCTCGGAGCCGGCGAGATCGCCCGCATCGTCGCATTCTGCACGCTCACGTTCGCGCTCGGCGTCGCCACCCTGGCGGGCACGTCGCTGATGGTGCACGCGGGCGAGGCTTCGTCTCTGCTGCACGCGCCGGTCGCGCTGTCGGTCACGCTCGGCGTACTGATGCTGGCCGGCGTCGCCGGGTACCTGCTGGCTTGTCGCTTCGCGACCGCGCCGTTCACGTGGCGGGGATGGAGTCTCAGCGTGCCCCCGGTCTGGCTCGCGGCCCGGCAGGTCGTCCTCGCGAGCGTGGACCTCCTGCTCGCGAGTTCGACACTCTACGTGCTGCTGCCGGCGTCCGCGAACGTGGACTTCCTCACGTTCGAAGGGCTCTACATGGTTGCCCTCGCCGCCGGCGTGCTGAGCGCGGTGCCCGGTGGCCTCGGCGTGTTCGAATCGGTTCTCGTCCTGCTGCTACCCGACGTGCCGACCCCGCAGATGCTCGGCGCGCTGCTCGGCTACCGGCTGGTCTACTACGCGCTGCCGTTCGTGCTGGCGCTCGGGCTGCTGTCGTACCACGAACTGCACCGACAGCGCGAGCGACTGACCGAGGCCCTGTCCTGGACGCGCAAGTCGCTCGACTTCGTCGTGCCGCAGGCGATGGCCCTGCTGGTCTTCGGCGCCGGCTTCCTGCTGTTGCTCTCGGGCGCGACCCCGGCCGCGGCCGCCCGCATCGCGGCGCTCGAGCGGTTCCTGCCGCTGCCCGTGCTCGAACTCTCGCACCTCGCCGGCTCGGCCGTCGGCGTGCTGCTGCTCATCCTCGCGCGCGGCCTGTTCCTGCGCCTCGACGGCGCCTGGCACGTCACGATGTGGCTGCTTGGCGCCGGCATCGTGGCCTCGCTGCTCAAGGGGCTCGATTATGAGGAGGCGACGCTGCTCGCCGCCGCAATGCTGCCGCTCTGGTGGACGCGCCGGCAGTTCTATCGCAAGGCGTCGCTGCTCGCCGAACCGCTGTCGCCCGCCTGGCTTGCGAGCGCCGTCGTCGCGATCGGGGCATCGGTCTGGGTGGGGCTCCTGGCCTACCGCGCGGTGCCCTACCAGAACGAGCTATGGTGGCAGTTCGCGCTGGACGCTCACGCGCCGCGCATGCTCCGGGCGAGCCTGCTCGCCGTGCTGGTGCTCGGTGCGTTCGCGGCGCTCCGCCTGATGGCGCCCGCGCGCACGACACCGCCGCGGCCCACGACCGAGGACCTCGCGCGGGCATTGCCGATCATCCGAAGTTCCGCCGACACCTCGGCTCATCTCGCGCTGCTCGGCGACAAGAGCCTGCTCTTCGGCGACTCGGGCCGCTCCTTCCTCATGTACGGCGTCTCGCACCGCAGCTGGGTGGCCCTCGGGGATCCCGTCGGTGCCGCAGAGGACCGTGAAGACCTCGTCTGGCACTTCCGCGAACTGGCCGACCAGGCCGGCGCATGGAGTGTGTTCTACCAGGTCTCGCCGGAGAACCTGCCGATCTACGTGGACGCCGGTCTCGCTCTCAGCAAGCTCGGCGAGGAGGCGCGCGTGCCGCTCGAGCAATTTTCGCTCGAGGGCAGCGCCCGCGCATCGCTGCGCCAGTCGTACCGGCGCGGGCAGCGCGACGGCCTCGGCTTCCGGGTCGCGCCGGCCAGCGAAGCCGCAGCCCTCATGCCGGAGCTCGAGCGCATCTCGGACGACTGGCTGCGGACACGCGCGGCGGCCGAGAAGGGCTTCTCGCTCGGGCGATTCTCCGAACCGTACCTGCGATGGTTCCCGATCGCGCTGGTGGAGCACGCCGGCCGGATCGTGGCGTTCGCGAACGTCTGGGAAAGCGACGCGCGCGAGGAGATCTCCGTGGACCTGATGCGGCACTCGGCCGCGGCGCCGAAGAGCGTGATGGATTTCCTGTTCGTCGAGCTCATGCTTTACGGGAGCGCCCGGGGTTATCGGTGGTTCAACCTCGGCATGTCGCCACTGGCGGGGCTCGAGGAGCATCGACTCGCACCGGCTTGGCACAAGATCGGCCGGCTCGTGTATCGCTACGGCGACGACTTCTACAACTTCGAAGGCCTGCGGCAGTACAAGGAGAAGTTCCTGCCGCTGTGGCGGCCGCGGTACCTCGCGGCCCCGGGCTGGCTTGCGCTGCCGCGGGTCCTGCTCGACGTCACGACGCTGATCTCGGGCGGCGTGGTCGAGACGGTCCATCGTGAGGTCGACCACCGGACGCCCGACCCGCGTCCGGCGGAATGAGGAGCGTTGCATGAACCTGGTTCGAGGAGTCGTACTGATCGGCACCCTGTTGCTCACTTGCGCGGGCGTCCGGGCGGCGGAGACCATCGACTATCCGGGGCTCGGCCCGGTCGCGATCTATCGGCCCGCCGGCGCCCCGCAGCAAGTCGTGATCTTCGTCTCGGGAGACGGCGGCTGGAACCTCGGCGTCGTGAGCATGGCGCAGCACCTCGTGGCGGAGGGCGCCTTCGTGGCGGGCGTGGACATCACGCAGATGGGCAAGCGGCAGCTCGCGTCGAGCACCGCGTGCATCTCGGGGGCGGAAATATTCGAGGCGCTGTCGCACTTCGTGCAGCAGAAGTACGGCTTCGAGCACTACCAGACCCCGATCCTGGTCGGCTACTCGTCGGGCGCGACACTCGTGTACGCGACGCTCGCGCAGGCGCCGGTCGGCACGTTCAGGGGCGCGGTCGCCCTCGGCTTCTGCCCCGATCTCGAGTGGCACAAGCCCATGTGCAAGGGCGAGGGCCTCGAGCGCGACGCGGCCAAGGTCGGCTTCGTCTATCGACCGGCACCGAAGATGCGCGACCCGTTCATCGCGCTGCAGGGCGAGCTGGACCAGGTGTGCAATCCGCCGAAGACCCGGGAATTCATCGGCACGATCCCGAGCGCGACGGTCGTGATGCTGCCGAAGGTCGGGCACGGATATTCGGTCGAGAAGAACTGGCTGCCCGAGTTCGTGCAGGCGTACCGCAAGGTCGCGGAGGCGCCGGGCAACGCGCCTGCGGCCCCGCCGGCTGCCGTCGGCGACCTGCCGCTCGTCGAGATTCCCGCGAAGGGAGCGGCCCGCGACCTGTTCGCAATCATGCTGTCGGGCGATGGAGGCTGGGCCGGCCTCGACCGCGAGGTCGCGGGCGAGCTGGCGGCCCGCGGAGTCCAGGTCGTGGGCTGGGATTCGCTGCGATATTTCTGGCAGCCTCGCACGCCGGAGGGAGCGGCCCGCGACCTCGGCCGCGTGATCGAGCACTACGCCCGGGAGTGGAAGAAATCGGCCGTGTTGCTGATCGGCTATTCGCAGGGTGCGGACACGCTGCCCTTCATGGTGAATCGCCTCGCGCCCGAATCACGTCGCCTGGTCAAGGCCACGGCGCTGATCGCCGTGAGCAAGGAGGCTTTCTTCGAGTTTCACGTCACGCACTGGCTCGGGACGCCGACCGGCGGTTTGCCGACGATGCCCGAGCTCGAGAAATCGGCCCTGGGCCCGCTGCTGTGCGTATACGGGAGCGACGAGAAGGATTCGCCGTGCCTGGAGATCAGGAGCGAGTACCTGCGCAAGGTGCTGCTGCCGGGCGGCCACCACTTCAACGGCGACTACGGCGCCGTGGCGCAGTCGATCCTTTCGGCATTGCCGCAGTAATCCGGGATAGATTTCCTCGAACAGCGCGATCCGAGCCGGGTCAGGCTGCGCCGAGCCGCTGCCTCGCCTGCTCCAGCATCGCCTGGAACCGCGGGTCGTCGCGGATCGGATCGAGGTCCGAATCCGCGTCGATCCAGCTCAACATGCCCGCGTTCATCTGGTCGGTCACGCTCTGCAGCAGTTCGAGCGCCGCGTCGAGGTCCCGCAGCTGCACCATGGCGCAGGCGAAGTTGTAGAGCAGGCTGACGTTTTTGGGCTCGAGAAGCCGGCCGCGGACGACCCACTCCTTCGCCCGGTCCCGCTCACCGAGCGACGCGAGCATGCCCACGCCGAAGCCGATGGCGCGGCCGTGGTCGGGCTGTATCGACACCACCTTCTCGATCCGGTCCAGGGCCCGGCGCGCCGCCTCGCGCGCCTTCGGGAAGTCACCGCTCGCCTCATAGCACTGCACGACGAAGCTGGCCGCGGTGAAGTCCGATTCGAGCGACGCCGCCGCGGCCTCGAAGTGCGCAGCCGCCTCGGCGAACCTGCGCAGCCCGATGCAGCACAAGCCGGCAATGCGGTGGGCGATGTACGACTCTGGCTCGAGCTCGAGCGCCCGTTCGCAGGCTGCGAGACCTTCCGTGAACCTGCCACGGCTGCGATGCGCCGCCCCGACGGCCGCGTGCGCGTCGGCGAGCTGCGGGTCGATCGAAACGGCCTTCGCCGCCGCGCTCTCGCCGTCGTCCTCGGAGTCGCCGCGGTTGAAGACGTTCCATTGCGCGAGCGCGAGCGTCGCCCACGCCTGGGCGTAGTTCGGGTCGAGTTCCACGACGCGCTTGCAGATCCGCACGCACAGCTCGTTGTTGCGCTCGCTGTCCGCCAGCCAGAACTGCCGCGCCATCAGGTACAGCTTGTAGGCCTCGGCATTGGTCGTGGAACGCTGCTCGAGCGCGTGCTTCTCCTCGGGCAGCAGCGTGAGCTTGAGTGCGGCGACGATGGCCTTGGAGATCTCGTCCTGCAGCGCGAAGATGTCGTTCAGGTCGCGGTCGTAGCGCTCGGCCCAGACGTGCGCGTCGTTGGCCGCGTCGATCAGCTGAGCGGTGATGCGAACGCGGTTGCCGGACTTGCGCACGCTACCCTCGAGCACGTGCGTCGCCTTGGTCTGGCGCGCGACCTGCGCGAGCTCGACCGTCTTGCCCTTGAACGAAAAGGCCGTGTTCCGCGAGACGATCGTCAGCGCCGACACCTTGCTCAGGTCGGTGATGATGTCCTCGGTGATGCCATCGCTGAAGTACTCCTGCTCCGGGTCGCCGCTCATGTTGGCGAACGGGAGCACGCAGATGCCGACGGTTGCGCGCTTCTCGGTCGCGGCCGGCTTCGCGCGCTTCGGCGGGCCAAGCTTGGCCTCCATGGCCTTGCAGAGCGCACGGAACTCCGCCCCGCTGCGGTCCTCGCCCCAGCCGTCGAGGTCGGTCGTGTGCACGGCGCGGAAGTCGATCGGCAGCCGCGCGTTGTCGAAGCGCACGGGCACGAGGGCGCCGCGGTCGGCGGCATCGCGGGCTTCGCCGCGCACCCAGCGCGAATCGACCGAGTGCGAGGTCCAGACCACGACCAGGGCGCGGGCCTGCTCGAGCTCGCGGGAGATGAGCGCGTCGAATTCCTCACCGGGCGTGATGTCCGGGTCCCACCAGACGGACCAGCCCTCGGCCTCGAGGGCCGCCACCAGCGGCGCGACCCGGCCACGGTCCTGGCGCGAATACGAAACGAAGATGTCAGCCAAGGAATCCCCCCGCCATCCGGGCAGGGACTCTAGCATAGCCGCGGCGCGCCCCCTCCCGGCGAGGGGTATGCTCGCTGGCGCGGGTTTACAAGAATGCAGCCAACCACGACCGGCCCCGAGGGCGGGCCGTCAGCAGGACCGAGGCGACCGACCATGGGTCGCAAACCGAGGGGAACCGAACGTGCAGCAACTGAGCGGGGCGGACGACGTTTCACTGTTCGCCGAGAGGCGCAACGTCTACAACCACGTCGGGGCCCTGCTCGTCTACGACGTGACGACGGCGCCGGGCGGCAAGGTCCGTTTCAAGGACATCCTGCGTCACTTCGAGGACCGCCTGTACCTGCACCCGGTGTTCCGGCAGCGCCTCGTCGAGGTGCCGCTCGGCATCGACCGCCCGTACTGGGTGGCGGAACCGAACCTCGACGTCGAATACCACATCCGCCACATCGCCCTGCCGAAGCCCGGCGACTGGCGCCAGCTGATGATCCAGGTTGCACGCCTGCATTCACGGCCGCTCGATCGCGCGCGCCCGTTGTGGGAGGCCTACGTGATCGAGGGCCTCGACAACATTCCGAAGCTGCCTCCAGGCGCATTCGCGTTGTTCGTCAAGATCCACCACGCCGTGGTGGACGGCCTCGCCACGGTCCACCTGCTGAGGGAACTGCACACCTCCACACCCGACGAGGGCCCTCCCCCCCGCGCGCGCACGGTCATCGCGGACCGCGACCCGTCGAACTACGAGCTGCTGGCGAACGGCATCACCAACAGCGTGACGCGCGCCGTACGCCTCGCGCGCCTGTCGGTGAACGTCGGCAGCCGGGTGCTGGCATCCGGCCGCGACGGGCCGCCCGACCTCACGGGAGGCAGTCCGGCCGACTTGCTTGCGAAGGTCAAACGACTCCTGCCCGATCGCGCACCGGTCACGAGGTTCAGCAGTCGCGTGTCGCGCAACCGCGTCATGGAAGCGTTCGGCATGCCGCTCTCCCGTATCGCGCGCGTACGGGCCAAAGTCCCGGGCACCACGGTGAACGACGTGTTCGTCGCGGTCGCCGGGGGTGCCGCGCGCAAGTATCTCGAAGGCAGGGGCGAGCTGCCGCGGGACTCGCTGAGGGCGCTCATGCCGATCTCGCTCAGGACCGAGGGCTCGGCCGGCGGTAACGAGGTGGCGGGCGTGCCGGTCCGCGTGCGTTCGGACATTGCGGACCCGATCGAGCGACTGCTCGCGGTCCACGAGGAGACGCTCGCGAGCAAGGGCCGCGGCGAGGCCATGGGGCTCGACTTGCTCAAGAATGTGTTTGACGTACTGCCGCCGTTCGCGGTCAACGCGCTCGTCGAGAGAGTCATGCTGCCCGGACTCAACATGACCGTCTCGAACGTCCGCGGGCCGGACAGCGCGATGTATCTCGCGGGCGCCAAGGCGATGTGCCTCTACCCGGTGAGCATCCCGGCGGACGGCGCCGGCCTCAATTTCACGGGCGTCAGCTACAACGGCGTGATGTGGGTCTCGATGGTGTCCTGTCGCGACATGGTCCCGGATCCCGGCGTCTTCCTCGCGTGCATGCGCGGAGCATGGGACGAACTGCTCGCGGCGGCGGACGCGTTGCCCGAGGCGTCGAACCCGGCGGCCCGCCGCAGGAAGCCAAGCCCGGGCCGCAAGCCGTCGAAGACCCGCCGCAAGGCTCGCACCTAGCGGCGCCTGCTCCAGCATGCGAGCCATGTGCCCTCTCCGCGCAACGTCGATCAGTGTCCTGGCCGCCGGACTCCTGGCGGCATGCGGCGGGGGCGGCGGTTCCGGCGGCGGAGGTTCGAGCAACCCGCCCCCACCCAGCGTGCCGCCGGTGGTGACGACACCAACGACGGTGCGCGTTTCGCAGGCCACGCCGTTCGCCAGCGGCTGCCTGTCGCTGCCGAGCGGCACGACGCTCTACACGAACGCGGAGGCCGAACCGCATCTCGCGATCGATGCATCGAACCCGAACCACCTGCTCGCAGCCTGGCAGCAGGACCGGATTTCCGACGGCGGAGCGCGCGGGCTCGCGACCGCAGTCTCGATCGACGGCGGTGCGACGTGGAGCACGCCGCAGCCGGCGCCGTTCTCGCAGTGTGCCGGCGGCGGGTTTGCGCGGGCCTCGGATCCCTGGGTGGCGGTCAGCGGCACCACCGCCCTCCAGATCGGCATTGCTTTCACGGGAGGCGTGCTCGCGGCCGGGGCGCGCAGCAGCGTGCTGGTCAGTCGCTCGACGGACGGCGGCTTCACCTGGGGCCCCGCCGTGGCACTCGCGAACGACGACGGCGCGCAGTTCTTCAACGACAAGGAAAGCCTCTCGATCGACCCGACGGATCCGCGATACGTCTATGCGGCCTGGGACCGGCTCGACACGACGAACAGCGGACCCGCGATCCTCGCGCGCTCGACCGACGGCGGCGCGACGTGGTCGGCGCCCCGGGTGATCTACGACCCGGGCAGCGGCAAGCAGACGCTCGGCAACGTGGTCGTGGTGGCGCCGGACGGCACCGTCTTCGATTTCTTCACGCAACTCGAGCCGTCTCCGAACGTTCCCGGCGGGACGGTCGGATTTCTCGCCCTGGTTCGTTCCACGGACAAGGGCGCGACCTGGTCGGCGCCGATCCGGGTTGCGGACTTGCTCGCAGTCGGCACGCGCCTGCCGTCGCAACCGCAGACGGCGGTGCGCGCGGGCGAGAGCCTCGGTTCGTTCGCGGTCGATCCGCGCGACGGCACGCTCTACGCGGCGTGGCAGGACTCGCGCTTTTCGGGCGGCGCAAACGACTCGATCGCGATCGCCTGGTCGCTCGACGGGGGCACCACCTGGAGCGCACCCGTGCGCGTGAACCCCGATGCGCTCGTGCCGGCCTTCACGCCGACGCTGGCCGTGCTGCCCGGCGGAGCCGTCGGCGTGACGTATTTCGATTTCAGGCAACCCGGTTCGGCGAGCTTCCAGCCCGCGGACCTGTGGCTGGCCGCGACACGGGATCGCGCGAACTGGCGTGAGACGCGGCTCGCCGGCAACTTTGACATGCGCAATGCACCGTTCTCGAGCGGGTTATTCCTCGGCGATTACCACGGCCTCACGGGCACAGGCGCGACCTTCATCGGCCTGTACGCCCGCACGAACAACGGCGATACGAACAACCGCACCGACGTCTTCGCGGACCGCACGAGCGTCGCGACGGTCACCGCGGAGGCGACCACGACGGCGGGAGGCGCCCGCAAGGCGGCGATCGCCGCCTGGTCGCCCGGCGCCGAGGAGCGCGTCAGCCGGCACCTGGGCGAGGTGCGGGATGCGCGGCGCCGCCAGTGGCAGTCCTGGCTCCAGTCCGCGGGAACGCCCGGCCCGAAGTGACAGCCAGCACTAGGCGCGGCGGTCAGCCCGCAGATGCCTGTACACGTACACGCCGAGTGACAGTGCGAAGACGCAGGCCAGCGCGACTGCCTCGCGCATCGTGACCGTCTGTGAAACGATCCAGGCGATGGCAATGCAGGCGAGCACCGGCACGAGCATCCCGCCCGGCATCAGGAACGGCGGACGCTCCGTGCGCACGTCGCGCACGCGTAGCCGCCAGACCGCAATCGCCCCGAGGAAGTAGACGCCCATCGCTGCGAGGTTCGAGAGCACGGCGAGCTGCTCGTACGTGCTGCTGAGGGAGACCGCCGTCACGACGACGCCGTAGGCGACAATCGCGGCCCAGGGCGTATGGAAGCGCGGATGTACGCCGGACAAGGCACGCGGCAGGAACCCGTCGCGTGCCAGGGCGAATAGCGCGCGTGGACCGGCGAAGATCGAGCCCGTCAGCCAGCCGAACATCGAGACGGATGCGCCCGCAAGGAGGAATGTCGCGCCGGCGGATCCCGCAAACGTGCCGGTCGCAGTCGCGATCGGCGCGACGCGGTCGTCGGCCAGCGCGCCGCCGAGCAGGCCGAGCGCGACGGCCTGCACCGCGAGGTAGAGCAGCGTCGCGGACGCGAGCGCCAGGATCGCCGCGCGTGGCACCGTGCGCGTCGGGTCGCGGACCTCGCCGCTCGGCATCAGGGCGGTCTCGATGCCGCTGAACGCGAAGATGAGCGTTCCCGCAGTGGCGGCGACCTGCGCAGCGGCGGGCATCGCGTCCCAACGCAGGTTCGCTGGCGACAGGAAGAACGCGCCGACGACCACGAAGAACAGCAGCGGCACGAGCTTCGCGGCCGTGAAGATCTCGATCACCCGCGCGCCCCAGGTGACGCCGCGAATGTTGATCGCGGCGAGCGTGAAGACGAACGCGAGCACGATGGCGGCCGGCCAGGCCGCGCCCGCGAGGCCGAGCAGGCGCGCGACCGTCTGGGCGAGCAGCATCGCGATGGCGCCTGCCGCCGCGATCTGCGACACAGCGAGCAGGATCCCGGTCGCGAAGCCGAAGAAGGGGCCGAGGCCGATCTCGACGTAGGCATAGGGCCCGCCGGTGATGGTCACGCGGCTGCCGGCCTCCGCGAAGATCAGCACCACGAGCGCCATCACCACCGCGCAGGCGAGATAGGCGAGCGGCGCTGCCCCACCGAGTTGCGCGACGGCGAAGGCCGGCAGAACGAAGATGCCGCTGCCGACGGTGTGGTTGAAGATCGTAGCCGTCAGCTGCCGGACGCCGAGCGCGCGGACCAGCAGGCGATCCGGATCGGCGGCCGCCCTACGTGCCATGAGTTGCGTACAGCCAGATGCCGCAGGCCGCGACGACGCCCGCCGCCGTCGCGATTGCCTCGAGGAGCGGCCCCTGCCTCATCACGCGGGCGCAGCCACGCCCCACCAACGGCGCGAGCACGGCGCATGCGAGCAGCACCGCCTCTGACGCGACCGTGCTCACGATGCCATCGTCGCTCGCGGCCCAGGCCAGCGCTACGACCGGCCAACCGACGCTCACGACGGGGATGCCCATGCGCAGCCCCGCGACGTAGCCGCCGATTGCGGCGGCCCGCGGCGTCGTGAGCGCAACCAGCATGGCGCGTGCGACAAGGAGAACGAAGAGTGCATTTCCCGCCAGCACGGACGTGCCGACGCCGCCCTCGATCGCCACGCGGCTTGCCCCGAGCCACCACACGACGACCGCCGCGGCGAGCGCGAGTCCGAGTGCCAGTCCGAGCCGGGTACTCACTTGCTCAACCCTGCCCTTCCGGGCTGGCGCGCATCAGCAGCCAGGCCTGCGATTGCTGCGGCGCGTCGGTCACGTGGCTCAGTTCCAGCGGCCAGAGGACTGCGGGTGCGTCGAGCGGCGTGCGCTCCAGTGCCATGCCCTGCGCCCCATCCCGCGGCGGACTTCCGCCACCGGTCTCGACCGCCACGCTCGCGCCGGGTTGCAGGGCGCCGAGCGGAAACAGCCTGCCGCTCCAGGCCAGCAGGCCGGGCGGCGACGATGAGGCGCCGCGGTTTGCGATGACGATGTTTCCGTCCGGCACCGGGCGCGCAGCCACGGACCGCGCCACCGGGAACTCGCCTGCATAACAGACCGAGGCCCGCGAGAAGAGCCGACCTTCGAATCGAACCGATGAAAAACGGCGACCGTTCGCGTCCCATTGCCAGGCCGCCCGATCTTCGGATCGGCAGGATTGCGGTCGCGCCAGCGCGGCCAGCACCGGCATCTCGAGCGCGCCGCGACTGAGCGCGACGGCCTGCTGCAGGCCGTGGTACTGGGCGAGTCGATCGCCTGAGCCGGCCTCCGCCCAAACCGTGAGCTGCTCGTCCGGTGCACGTGTCTGCACGAATGCAATGAGGCAGGCGGCCAGCGCGGCCGGGACGAACGTGGCGACCGCGAGCGACGTCGTGAAGATGCCTGCGATCACGACCACCGCAGCGCTGAGGACGAGCAACGTCACGACGAGATACCACGCCCGCAGGTCGGGTCCCGGAATGGCGGACAAGGACGCAGCGTCCGGGGGCCGCGCCAGGGTTGCCGACAGCATCCGTTCGAGCGCAGCGCCGGCTTCCTCCGGGGAAGCGACGGCCGCAAAGGCCTGTCCGCCGCAACCCACCGCCGCGCGGAACAACGCCGCGTCCTCGGTCGAAGCGCCGACCAGCACCGTACGGCCGCAGCCGGCGACATAAGACAGCAGCGCCGCGAACTGCTCCTGTGCGAGCCCGGGCAACGTGCCGCGCTCGATCACGAGCGCGTCGATGCTCGAATATGCGGCGGCGGTGTGCGGCAGCTGCTGCGCCTCGAAGGCGATCCTGTGGAAGCCGGCAACAGGCGCGGTCGCACTCGGGGCCGCGACCCACGCGAGCAGGGGTGATTCGGACAGCGCCAGGCGCAAGTCGCGCGCCACCCCATCGCGCCTGCTGCCCGTGGCCCGGACCGTGACCGACTCGGTCGCGCGCACCGGGACGAACGTGACGGATGGCTGGCCGGGCTCGAGCGCGAGGGTCGTCCGTACCGTGGCGCTGCCCGAATCAATGCGCACGCCGACGGTCTCGCGTTCCTGCCCGACGATCCGTACCGCGATCTCGGTGACCCGGCCCGGACGGCTCCATCCATCCCAGGCCGCGAACGCGTCGGCGTCGGTCGCGGCCGCCGACGCCCTGCCCGCGAGGCAGGCCGCGGCGGCAACGCAGGCCGCCGCGAGCCGGCGCCGGACCTCAGCGCAGGATGTACTCGAGCGCAATCACGCTCCACGCCGTGGCGAGCTCGGGCTTGTTCTCCCACCAGAGGCTCGAATCCTTGTTGGTCCACGATCCGTCCGCGTCCTGCAGCTTGATGAGCCGCTCGGCCAGTTCGTTGCGCCAGTTGCGTTTCTGCCCGTTGCCGTCGGTGAACTCCGGCTCGCCGTATGCGTACATGACCTTGGCGAGTGCATTGTAGAAATAGAACAGCCCGTGCTTCGAGCCCGTGTTCGGGTTCGTGTCGAGCGTGTAGTTGGTCGTGAGCCACTTGTGCGCCGCCTGCACGCGCGGGTCCGACTTGTCCACGCCCGAGTAGAGCAGGCTGACGAGGCCGGCCGCGGTGACCGTGCCGTAAGACTTGGTGCCGCCGCCGTACTCAGGGGGATTCCACGCCGGCGAATAAATGAAGCCCCCATCGTTGCCCGCGTACGGCTGGTCGTTGCTCTCGCTGCGGTTCTGCATGCGGTCGACGAATACCAGCGCCTTCTTCCAGACCGGGTCGTTCGGGTCGAACGACGTCGCGCGCATCGCTTCGAGCGCGATGTAGAGATTAGAGATGTCCGGTCGCTCGTCGCCGCCGTAGCCGAGGCCGCCGTACCAGTTGTCCACCGGCTTGAAGCCCTCGGTTTCGTCCACCTGGTGCTTCTGGATGAACTTCTGGCCGTTGGCGATCACCGTCGCGTACTTCGGGTCCTTGGCGGCGGCCAGCGCGGTCATGGCGACGGCGGTGTTGTAGCTCTGGTCGTGCTGGATCTCGGCGATCGAGCCGTCCGGGTTGGCCTTCGAGACGATGAACGCGGCGTAGCGGTCCACCACCGCCTTGTCCGCGGCACCGTGGCCGGCGGGGTTCTCGAGCACGGCGCGCATCGAGAGAGCCGTGAGACCCACCGAGCCCATCACCGAGCCGTTCTCGGCCTGCTTGCCCTTCAGGTACTTGATTCCGGCGTCCACTGCCTGCTGCGCCCGGGCGCACAGCTTCGGGTCCATGGTGTCCGCGGCGCCAACTGCCTGTCCGCAGGCGAGCAGCGCCACGAGCGTCGTCACAGCGAGTCTCCGGATCGTCATGTACGTCGTTCCTCTTGCGCGATGGGCGGTTCGACCGGCGAAGTATCCTTCGGGCGACGACCGAAGGGAATCGCGAGCAGCGCGAGTACGACGCCGGCGCCCGCGTAGGCGATGAGCAGCGTCGTGAGGCGCGGATACTCGACCTGCAGCGCGCCGAGGCTCGTGTGTCCGTAGAACCACTGGCTGCGCAGCAGGTCGTAGCCTGAGGCCACGGCGAGGTGCGCGAGCGGGCTGCAGGCGAGTAAGGTCGATGGAATCGCAGCATCGATCCGGGCGCCGAGGTCGGCGACCGGCCCGAGCCAGAGCGGACCGGCAGCAGCAAGCCAGAGAATCGAAGTCATGGTCCACACGGCCCACTCGCGAGCGGTGCGGGCATTCGCCCCGAACCTTGCCAGTACGCCTGCGGCCACGATGACGCACAGGTACGCGACGAGCAGGATCATGAGCGAAGTGACACAGGCCGGCACCAGAGCTGCCAGTGGAATCGCCCGACCCTTTGCGAGCTGCCACGCGACGGCCAGCAATGCAGCCGTCACGATGGGTGAGCCGAGGCAGACGGGCAGCCGCCGCAGCGAAACGACGTCCCTCGGCCAGAACAGCGGCGCGAGCAGGACGGGTACCGAAACCACGATGAGCGCAGCGGCGCTCGCCGGCATCATGCCCGCGCTCACCGTCAGCGAGAGCACCGCGGCCGCCGACGCAACGACGAGCGCGAGGCTCGATGGCAGCCAGGAATTCAGGGAGTCGGACCTGCTGTTCATGCCTGCCGTTGCAGCACCGCGGGCGGGAGAGGACCCGGATTCTGTCAGCAGCCCGGCCCGTCGCGCCACCGCTCGCCACGGGACCGTGCGGCGGGACACGATCGGCCGAGTCCTGGCAGCGATGGCAGCGCTGGTGCTTTTCAGCGGCACCAGCGCAGCCGCGACCGCCAGGAAGTCGCCCGCAGTGGCACCGGTCCGTCCCAACATCGTCCTGATCGTGACCGACGACGAGGACTGGCGCGCGCACGAGTACATGCCGCTCACGCGTCGGCTCCTGCACGAGCAGGGTGCCACTTTCAGCCAGTACCTGGTGACGTACTCGCTCTGCTGCCCAAGCCGGGCCAGCATCCTGCGCGGACAGTATCCGCACAACACCGGGGTCCTCGGGAACCGCCCACCGAGCGGTGGTTACGCCCGCTTCGTGGAGATGGGCGACGAAGCCTCCACGGTCGCGACCTGGCTCCAGGGCGGCGGCTACTACACCGCGCTGGTCGGCAAGTACCTCAACGGCTACGACATGGCCACCGCGTCGCATGTCCCGCCCGGCTGGTCGGACTGGCATGCCGTGTTCGGGGTCCACCGGTATTTCGACTATCACCTGAGCGAGAACGGACGTGTCGTCAATCGTGGTCATGCGGACGGCGACTATGAGGCGGACGTGTTGAGTGGTCTCGCGGTGTCGGTGATACGCACGGCTGCGGCGCGGCGACAACCGCTGTTCCTGTACCTCGCGCCCGCGGCGCCGCACCTGCCGGCGGAGCCAGCGCCGCGCCACGCAAACCTGTTTGCAGACGCGCAGCTGCCGGAAGGCGCTGCCTTCAACGAGGAGGACGTGAGCGACAAGCCGGCGCCCGTGCGCGAGCGTCCGCCGGTCACGCTGCGCGACAAGCTGCGCTTCGAGACGATCTACAGGAACCGGCTCCGCTCGATGCAGGCCGTGGACGAGATGGTCGAGGCGGTCATCGCAACGTTGCGGGAGACCGGGCAGCTCCAGAACACCTACGTGATCTACACGTCGGACAACGGCTGGCACATGGGGGAGCACCGGCTGTCGGCCGGCAAGAACACGCCGTACGAGGAAGACATCCGGCTACCGCTCGTGATTCGGGGCCCCGGCGTCGCACCCGGCACGGTGATATCGCGCCTGGCGCTCAACATCGACCTCGCGCCCACCATCGCGGAGCTCGCGCGCGTGCAGGCCCCTCCCTGGGTCGACGGGCGGTCGCTCGCGCCGCTGTGGAAACACCCGGAACCGCAGGAGTGGCGCACCTGCGCCCTCGTCCAGCGCGGTCCGGACTCCGCGACACAGGAGGACGAGGGCGACGAACCTGGCCTCCCCTGGGGATTCCACGCGCTCGGGACCGAGCAGTACGCCTACGTCGACTGGGCAAGTGGCGACCGTGAGCTGTATGACCTGCTCGCCGACCCCGCGGAACTCCACAACCTCGTGCGCGAGGCGGACCCGGCCCTCGTCGACGGCCTCCACGACCGCGTCCTCGAGCTCGGCGATTGCAAGGGCAAGCAGTGCCGCCGGGCCGAGGACCGTCCGCTGGGCAGGAACTAGCCGCCGGCCTGGAAGCCGATCGCGTGCATCGCGACACACGCGAGCACGCCCGCGACGACGTCATCCACCATGATGCCGAAGCCGCCCTGCACGTGGTCGTCGAGCCAGCGGATCGGCCAGGGCTTCCAGATGTCGAAGACGCGGAACAGCGCGAAGCCGGCCAGCACCGACACCCACGAGACGGGCACCAGGAACATCGTGATCCAGTAGCCGACGAACTCATCGAAGACGATACCGCCGTGGTCGTGGACACGCAGGTCCTGCGAGACCGTCTCGCAGATCCACACGCCGAGGGCGAACGCCGCGATCACGGTGACGGCATAGAGCCAGGCCGGCAATGCACTTATGACGAGGAAAAACGGGATCGCCACGAGCGTGCCGAAGGTCCCCGGGGCGTAGCGGGCGAGTCCGCTGCCGAGGCCGAACGCGACGAAGTGCCGCCAGTTGCGGAAGACCTGCCGATTGATGGCCGGATCGAACATCGGGGTGGCCGCTCGCGCCGCAGCGCGCCTGTTCCAGTGCGCCGACTAGGCCGTGGCGGCCCGATATTGCGTCGAGGGACCCGACAGCAACGACTCGAGCACGGCAAGAAAACCGGCCAGGTCCGGGTCGGTCAGGTCACCCATGACCGCGAGCTGGAACCAGCGCGGCGCCAGCGGCGCCTTGGTGCCGTAGATGATGTACCCGCGCTCGCGCATGGTCGCGTAGAGCACCTCGAAGCTCAACGACTCGGGAACGCCCACGGTCAGGATCGAGCAGGCCTCGCTTCCGGCGGGCAGGGGCAGCAGCGGCAGGCCGAGACGCGTGAGTCCCGCGGCGAGGATGGCCCGGCGCCGCTGGTACTGGCGGCGCCGCTCCGCGACGCCACCGTGCTCCAGCAGTTCCTCGAGCGCACGGTCGAGCGCCACGAAGGCGGGCACCGCCGGCGTGAACGGCGTCTGTGAGTTGGCCTCGAGCTGGTCGTGGTAACGGCGCAGGTCGAGCGAGAATGTCCGCGGCGGCGAGCCCGCGCGGTCGTCGAGCCACTCGCGGCGCACGCAAACGAGCGCGATTCCCGGCACGCCGTGCAGGCACTTGCCGGACGAGGTCACGCAGACGTCGATCGCGTCGCGGGTCACGTCGAGATCCTCGGCGCCCGCGCTCGACGTCGCGTCGACGAAGGTCCTGAGCCCGTGCCGCCTCGCGAGCGCGCAGACCTCCGCCACCGGATTCACCAGTCCCGCCGACGTCTCGTGGTGAGTCATCGCGATGACCGCGGCACGCCCCGGGCGCCCCGATTCGAGCGCCGCCTCGATGCGCGCAAGGTCGAACGGCTGGCCGAATCCGAATTCCACCGGCGTGCAGGGGATGCCGTGGACCCGGAGGATCTCGACGATGCGGTTGCCGAACGTGCCGTTCACCGGGACGACCACCGTCGCGTCCGACGCGAACAGCGACGCGCACACCGCCTCGATGCCGGAAGTCGCCGGCCCGGAGATGAAGACGACGCTGTGCTCGGCGCCGGCTCCGAGCATTCGCGCCGCGTTGCGGCGCAGGCGGGCCACGAGTTGCGAGAAACGCGCATCGCGGTGGCCGATCTCGGACTGGGCGAGCGCCGCCTTCACACCGGGCGACAGGAGCACGGGCCCGGGACAGAGCAGGATTTCGCTGCGCGTGCGGAGCGGCGTGCCCGGCGTCATGCCTTCTTTCCCGCGAGCACCAGCGTGTAGCGCCAGCCCGCGTAGCAACTGAGTGCGAGGCCCGCGCCCATGCCGTAGAGAGCGACGGGGCGCAGAACGCGCGAGGCGGCTTCCGGGATGTCGAGCATCAGCGT
>JBBIVG010000005.1:0-32183 GCA_037439865.1 Nevskiaceae bacterium | reverse complement strand
CGAGGCGCGCGATCTTGTCCCACATCGCCGCGGCGCTGCCCACGTCGGTTTCGGTCCGCGTCGGCACTGAAATCCCGAGCGTCGGCAGGTGCAGCACGTCGCACGCGTCGAACACGCCCTGCACGAACCGCCGCAACAGCAGCGGCCGGACGGCCTGCGCCTGGAGATAGATGGGCGCAGGAATGGCAAACCCGGTGGCCGCCCGAACGCGGACCTGTGGCGAATATTCGGCCGCATGATCACGCAGCCAGGTCGAGTGAACCGCCGAGGCTTCGGCATAGACGAGCGCGCGACTCAACTCGGTCAGCGGCTCCGGCTGCGGCACGCGCACCTTGACGAGGCGCGCCCCGAGTGAGCCGAGCACGCGCCTCGACTCCGCGAGCGCCGCTTCGACATCGGGATCCACATCTTCCAGGAAGAAGTTCTCCGGAATGCCGACGCGCAGTCCCTCGATGCCACGCACGAGCGCGAGCGCATAGTCGGGCACCGGTCGCGAGCTCGAGCGAGCGTCACGAGAATCGCGTCCCGCCGCGATCCGGAGCACGACGGCCGCGTCCCGGGCCGAGCGCGCGAAGATACCGGGCACGTCCACCGACGGGGCGAGCGGCATCATCCCGTCGCGCGTGACGCGGCCATTGGTCGGCTTGAGCCCGAGCACGCCGGTTGCGCTCGCGGGCAGGCGCACGGACCCTCCCGTGTCCGAACCCAGGCTGCCGCACACCAGACGCGCCGCGACCGCGACTCCGCCGCCGCTCGACGAACCGCCCGACACGTGGGCGGCATTCCAGGGATTGCGGCAGTCGCCGAGGAATGCGTTGTGACCGGTGGGACCGAGCGCGAACTCCGCCATGTGCAACGCACCGATCTCGATCGCCCCGGCCGCATCGAACCGCTGGAGCAGGGTCGATGCGGCGGACAATGGAGGCGGCGATGCGCGCGAGCCGCAAGTCGCGCGCCGGCCCTGACGCTGGAACATGTCCTTGTGAGCGAGCGGCACCCCGTGCAGCGGCCCCACGTCGCGCCCTGTCGACAGCGCATCATCGGCGCGACGTGCTGCATCGAGCGCCTGCTCCGCGAAGACGCTCACGAACGCATTCACGTGCGGCTGCCACGCTTCGATGGCCCGCAGGTGCCCGGCGACAACCTCGACGCTCGAAATCCTGCGTTCCGCAATTGCCGACGCGGTCTCGGTGAGCGTCCATTCGACGATGCTCACGGCTCGTCCCCGGCGAGCGCCTCGAGCGCAGCGAGGAAATCGGCTTCATCGCCGCCTTGCAGGCCGGGCTCGAAGCCGGCCAGCGCGGCATGGGCCGCCTCGATCGCCGCCGCAGCACCCGCAGCGATGCGCTGCGCCGCGGCCTCGTCGACCCACGCCTGGTGCTGCAGCTGCGCAAGATCCAGCACCGTCTTCGTGGTTGGACTATGCATCAGGTCCCCGCCGGAGGAAGCATCGTCGTCATGTCCAGCGCCACGAGCCAGCGCTTGCCGTCGTTGCGCCAGATCCGCACGTAGACGGCGCGCGCTGCCTGGGTCGAGCTGTCCGCGGGAGATGCGATTTCGCCGTAGCTGTACCCCATGTTCGAGGCCGGGTCCGCCCCCACGAACCGGGCCTGGGCCTCGCTGCCGACGCCGAACGACCGGTCATTCGCCGCGCCCGAGGCCGCGAGCGCTCCCGGCGGCTGGTCGTCGCGATAGGCGAGTGCACCCTCCGCGGCCGCGCTACGCAGGGCCTCGATGAGGCCCCTGGCACGGATCGCCTCATCGAGCCGCCGCTCCTCCTCGTCGAGCGACCCCCGCCAGCGACTGGCGCGACAAGCCTGCTGCCCACCGTTCGGCCACAGCGCTGCCAGCGCGTCGGACAGCACGATCGCTGGCGCCGCGCCGGGGGCATGATCGATGCCATGATCGAGCACGAGGCGCCAGTGTCCGTCGGGTTCGCGTCTCCAGACGGAAAGGTAGTGACCCGAAGCCGCGTCACCGCTGTCCGGATTGGCATACGTCCACGACCCCGTGGTGACCGCGAGTCGCCCGTCGCAGGCGATCGCCCCGCCCGCAGGCGACCACGCGAGTCGGCCGCTCGCCGGCTCGTGCGTCGCGAGCCACTCGAGGCCGTTCACCGCGGTCGGCCTGAAGATCACGCCGTCGCGCGCAAGATTGTCCTCGAACGCGCGCTGCTGGCCACGCTCGACCGCAAGCGCAGCGAACGCCGCATCGGTGGCCATCACGCCGTCCAGCGCGACCGGAGTGCCCGCCGTCGCAACGGCGACGAGCAGGACTGCGAGCAGTGCCGGACCGCGAGTGAATTGCATCGTAGGGAACCGACGACGACCAGGGCGGTCCGAGCATAGCGTGGCCGCCCCGGCCACGCCCAGCCGTATTCTGTTAGAGTTCCCCTCGACTACGAACCCGCACGAAGAGAGCAAATGCAGAGAATCATCGCACTCCTGACCCTGGTCCTCGCCCTCGCGCTCGGCAGCGGCGCCGCGATCGCGGACGCCAAGACCGACAAGCGGCTGGAAAACTCGCGCAAGGTGTTCGAGTCGTTCACGGACCTCTCCGAGCAGTCCGTGCCGACGTGGCTCCTCGAGCGGGCCTACGGCATCGTCGTGGTGCCGCAGGTCGTGAAAGGCGCGGTGTTCTTCGGCGGCCGGGGCGGTCGTGGCGTAATGTCGGTGCGCAATCCGGACGGCAGCTGGTCCAACCCGGTCTTCGTCACGCTCGCGGGCGGCAGCTGGGGCTTCCAGTTCGGCGTGCAGGCCTCCGACGTCGTGCTGGTGCTCATGTCGCGAAAGAGCGTCGAGGGCATCAGCGGCGGCAAGGTCACCCTCGGTGCCGATGCCAGCGTGGCCGCGGGCCCGCTCGGTCGTACCGCGTCGGCCGAGACGGATGCGACCCTGAAGGCGCAGGTCCTCTCCTACTCCCGCAGCGAAGGGCTGTTCTTCGGCGTTGCGCTCGACGGCAGCGTCATCTCGATCGACGACAAGTCGAACGCCAGCGCCTACGGGGTGAGCGACATCCTCGCGTCGCAGATCCTCGAGGGCAAGATCACCAATCCTCCGCCGGGTGCGGCCGAATTCACGGCGGCGCTGAACCGCGCGACCCAGGCGGCCGAGGCCCCGGCCGCGCCAGTGACGCTGCCGGGCGAGAAGCCTGCCGCCGCGCCGCCGCCGAAGCCGGCCGCGCCTAAAGAGGGCGAGGCAGCCAAGACCTACCCGATGGAAGACCCGCAGCCGGGCGCGCCGCCGCCCCCTTGAACGCCGGGGAAACGTTCCGGTCGTCACCTCGGTGAGCGCGATGAAGCTGCTGAAGGCACTGCTCTATGCAGTGGTCGGCCTGCTCGGCCTGCTGGTCGTAGTCGGCTTCCTGCTGCCGAACTCCGCACACGTCGAGCGCTCGATGAGCACCACGGCGAAGCCCGACGTCGTGTACGGCCTGGTGGACGGGTTTGCGCACTTCAACGAATGGTCCCCGTGGGCGGACCTCGATCCGCAGACGCGGTATTCCTATTCCGGGCCGCCGACCGGTGTCGGCGCGAGGATGGAGTGGACGAGCGAGAAGCCCGGCGTCGGATCGGGCAGCCAGGAAATCGTCGCCGTCGAGCCTGGCCGCAGCGTGACCACGAAGCTCGTGTTCACCGGCCAGGGCGAATCCACGTCGAAGATGCTCATCATGCCGAGCGACGGAGGCAGCCAGGTGACCTGGTCGCTCGACACCAGCTTCGAAGGCAACTTCCTCGGGCGCTACTTCGGCCCGTTCTTCGACCGCATGGTGGGCCCCGATTACGAGAAGGGCCTGGCCAGGCTCAAGGCGCTGGCGGAGTCCCAGGCGCCGGCCACGGCCGCTCCCGCACCCACGCCCTGACGGGGCGTCAGCGCGGCGCCTGGCGCAAGGCCTCCGCGAGCCCGGCCCAGATCGCGGGGTCGCCCAGCACGACGCTCAGCCCGTTGATGATGAACTGCACGCCGATGCAGATCATCAGGAATCCCATCAGGCGCGTGAGCGCGACCATGCCGGTGGCGCCGAGCACCCGGTTGAATTTCTCCGCGCCGCGCAGCACGAACCACGAGATGACGACCACGGCGAGGATGCCGGTGGCGACGCCCAGGAAGTCGGCCACGCGATCCCAACCCTGGCGGGCACTCGCCTGGGAGCCGAGGCTCATGACGACCGCGAAGGTACCGGGCCCGCTCAGGCCCGGCATCGCGAGCGGCGTGAAGGCGATGTCGTGCCGGATCACTCCCGCTTCGCTCGAGCTGCGCGCCTTCTGCTCGGCGCCCGGGAACAGCATGCCGAACCCGAGGAACGCGACGATCATGCCGCCCGCGATGCGCATGCCCGGGATCGAGATGCCGAAGAAGCTCATGATCAGGCTGCCGGCCGCGAGGAAGCCCGCGCAGAGCATGAAGGTGTAGATGCACGCGCGCCGGATCTGGCGCAGCCGCTCCTGCTCCGGCAGGTGCGCGGCGACCGACATCACGAGCGGCACGGCCCCGAGCGGATTGACGATGGGCAGGATCGCAAGCAGCGCGCCGGCGGTGTAGCCGAGGTACGAGGTGAGCCATTCCATGTGCGCACTCTAACCGGCGGCTAGAATCGGCGCATGACCGCCTCACGCAGCACGCCTCGACTCCGCCTGACCGCGCTGCTGCTCTGCGCCACGCTGTTGCTGGTCGCGGTGTCCGAACGCGCTCTGTGCGCCGGCATCGGCGGCGAGCTGATGCAGCTCGCAGGACTCGCGTTCATCACGTGCGCCGCCCTCGGCAGGATCTGGTCGTCGGCATTCGTCGCCGGCTACAAGGACACGAGCCTCGTGCGCGAGGGCCCCTACTCCGCACTGCGACACCCGCTGTATGCGCTCTCGATGCTGGCGATGCTGGGCGTCGGGCTCGCGACACGCAGCATCACGATCACGGCAGGCCTCGTCGCAATCTTCGGCGCCATCTATTCGACGGCGGCGGGCCGTGAGGACCGCTTCCTCGCGGAGCAGCACGGCGCGGCGTTCGATGACTACGCGCGTCGCGTGCGTGGGTTCCTGCCGGACGGGACCGCATACCACGTGCCAGAAGCCCTCGAGATCCCGCCGCGCATCTTCTGGAAGGCCTTTCTCGATGCCGGTTCGCTCGTTGGCGTCTACGTGCTGGTGCGGCTCGCCGACCTCGCGCAGCTGCAGGGCGCCACGCCGACCTGGTTCACGTTGCCGTGAATGCGTCTCCCGAGCGACGACTGCTGAAGCGGGACTCGTTCGGCAGCGTCTGGAGCCTGCGCGACGCCGATTCGCCGGGCGGCGAGCTCGTCGTGGAACGGGATTCGACGTCCGCTGCCTGGGGGCTACGCTGGTTCGCCCGCCGGCTCGCAAGGCGGGAGTTCGTCGCGCTGCTCGCGCTCGAGCGCGTCCCGGGAGTGCCGCGGGCCTCGGCGTGGGACGGCGTCCGACTGCGCCGCACGTGGATTGCGGGCGAGCCCATGCACCGCACGCCGCCGGCTGATCCGCGCTACTTTCGCGACGCGCTGCGACTGTTGCGACGCCTGCACGCACACGGGATCGTGCACAACGACCTCGCCAAGGAACCGAACTGGCTCGTGACGCCCGAAGGCGCTCCCGCACTCGTGGACTTCCAGCTCGCGCTGCGACCGAGCCGGCGAGGACGCCTGTTCCGCGCGCTCGCCTACGACGACCTGCGGCACCTGTTGAAGCACAAGCGGACGTACTTTCCCGGGCGTCTCACCGCCCGGCAGCGCACGATCCTGGCGCGCCGGTCCGCGGTCGCGGCGCTCTGGGCGCGCACGGGCAAACCCATGTACAGGTTGGTGACCCGGCGCATCCTCGGCTGGTCGGACCGGGAGGGCGCCGGCGACCGTCAGGCGCCCTGAGGATCCACTCGCTCGAAATCGAGCGCGGGCTGGTCGCCCGGGCGGAAGTAAACGTAGCGGCCGCCCATCTGCGCGAGCGCCTGCTCGCGCTCGGCTCGCGTCGCGTACCAGTGCTGCTTCTCCCAGTCGTCGCCGACCAGGTTGCGGAACGGGTCGCCCTTGCGCAGCCGGATGCGGATCCCGTACGGACGCGACTGGGGCAGCGGCTCGCGCAGGTTGTGGTCGTGACAGGTGCTCATGATCGTAAGGCTCGGGGAAACTTTGTAATTCTAGCGCGAATCGACGCCTTCCCGGCTCAGAACGTCTTGCCGAGCATGAGATAGAACGCCGCGTCGCCTTCGGCAAAGCCTCCTGCGAGGTACAACGGCCCGAACGGCGTCTCGGCGCCCAGGAACACGCTGCCGCCCGTCTTGAGGTCGGTGAGGTCCACGGCGTCCTTGTTCTGCCAGACGTTGCCCGCTTCGAAGGACGCGCCGAGATACGCCGGGAACTCGAAGAGCCCGGTGCCACCGCGGCTGATGCGGCGATAGAGGATCGTGCGCACGATGCCGTACTGCGTGCCGATCAGCGCGTCCACGGGGAGGCCGGACAGGTTCAGGAAGCCGCCCAGCGTGAACAGTTCCTGCGGCGACACGACGCGGTCGTCGAGTGCCGAGCCGCCCTCCATCGAGAGCACGAGGCTGTTGCGCCCGAGCGTGCGCGCGATGATCCAGGACGCTTCGACGATGTTTGCGTTCGCCGACGCACCGAGCGCCTCGCTTTCCGACTGCCAGCTCGCATGGAACGCCTGCCCGTGCTTCGGGAAGTACGCGCTGTCGAGCCTGTCGTAGCCGAATTCGAGGTACGCAGCCCCGATGTCGAAGTTGCTGCCCGGCACGACCGGCTCGCCGATCACGACGCGGCTGCTGCCGTTGCCACGCCGCACCCCGGCGCGAACCTCGCCCCAGTTCGACAGTTCGGCGCCGAACGCCAGCGAGACTTCGGTGTCACGGTTGCGGTACCGGGCGACGCGGTGCCCGTCCTGCACGATCTGCATCGTCTGGATCTCATAGCGGAACCCGGGCGCCACGAAGAGGTCGCTGGTCAGCGTCAGCGGCTGGAACAGCTCCGTGTAGAAGCGCGGGTCCTCGCCGAGTTGCGTATCGATCAGGACATCGCCGTCGAGCCGGTTGACCCCCGTCATGAGCAGGCGCGCCCCGGCGTTCGCGGTGGTCCCTCCCTCGAAGTCGCTTTCGATGCTCAGGCCGATGCGCAGGAAATTCGGCCCCCACGACTTGCGTCGCATGTCGATCTCGAGCCCACGCTCCCCGTCCTCGTCGACGACCCGGTAATCCACGGCCTCGTAACGGTCGAGCCCATACTGGCGGATCGCCTTCCGCTGCAGGGTCGCGGCATCGAACGGCTTGCCGACCAGCGAGCCGAACACCGCGTCCACGCGTTTCGCGTCCTCTTCCGATCGCGGGCCGGCGCGAACGAACGCCACCGTGAACGAGGGATCCTTCGTCTGGGTGCGGGATGCGACGTAGGCGCGATACGCGGCTTCCGGCAGGGCCAGTGACGCCAGTTGCGCCGACTGCTGGCTCGCCGCCCTCTCGCCGGCCGTCACGACCTGCGGCATGCGCGTGAAGTCGATGGCCGTCATGCGACCGAGCTCGGGCTTGATCAGCACGTCACGCGCCGACAGCTGCCTGAGCGAGGCCGCCGTCCCCCGGCGCACCATGATGCCGATCATCTGGTTCGTCACGTCGAGCGGCGACTCGAGGCCGTCGCGCCGCGCGAGCGGGAAGCTCACGTCGACGGCGATGATCACGTCCACCTTCATTTCCCGGGCCAGTTCCACCGGCAGGTTGTCGACGAGGCCGCCGTCCACCAGCAGCCGGCCGTCGATCTCGACCGGCGCCAGCACGCCCGGAGCCGACATGCTCGCGCGCAGCACGGTGGCAAGGTCGCCCGAACGCAGCACGACCGGATCACCGGTCTCGAGGTCGGTGGCGAGCGCGCGGAACGGCGTGGGCAGCCTGTCGAAGTCCTTCACGTCGGCGACCCGCATCGTCGAGCTGCGCAGCACCTGCGTGATCTTCTGGCCCTGCACGAGGCCGAGCGGCAGCACGACACCCTGGCCGGCACGCACGCCGAGGCCGCCGCTCGCGAGGAAACTGCGGTCGTCCTGCTTGCGCCCATACACCAGGTCCTTGCGCGGCGCCCGGTCGCTCAGCAGGTCCTGCCAGTCGAGGTTGCGGAACACCCGGGCGATCTCGTCGCCGCTCAAGCCGGCGGCATAGAGGCCACCCACGACGGCGCCCATGCTCGTGCCCGCGACGGCGTCGATCGGAATGTGCATCTGCTCGAGCGCCTGGATCACGCCGATGTGGGCCGCTCCGCGCGCTCCCCCGCCGCTCAGCACGAGGCCGATTCGTGGCCGCTCCGCGGCGGGCTCCACGGGCTGCTCGGCCGCAGGGGCCCGCCCTGCCGCGACGAGGAGGCCGACCGCAATCGCCAACGTCAAGATCCGTCGGATATGCATCTGCATGGCTCCGGACAACCTGCGCGCGATACTAACAAACGCGGCCGGGCACCCCGGGCAGCGCTGATGTCGGATAATTCGACGTCCCAACGCAACCGTGGTTCCGATGCCTGACGCCTGCGACGCCGAGCGCCAAGACGGGTTCCGGAGCGCTCCCCGGCACACATCGCTCGCAACGTCGGCGCTGGTGTTGCTCGCGCTTGTGACGGCGGTCGCTGCAGCGGACGGACTCGAGGAAATACTCGTGACCGCGACGCGGCGCCCGGAGCCGGCGCTGCAGGTCCCGCTCAGCATCGGACAGGTCGGGCCGGACGCGATCGCGCTCGTCGGCTCGACGCATCACGCGCAACTGCTGAACCGCGTCGCCGGCGTGATGATCCAGCAGGGCAGCGGCCAGGAGAGCCTGACCGCGATCCGTTCGCCCGTGCTGACCGGCGCCGGTTCCTGCGGCGCCTTCCTGTTCCTCGAGAACGGCGTGCCCGTGCGGCCGGTCGGATTCTGCAACGTCAACGTGCTTTATGAGGTCAACACCGAGCAGGCGCGCGCGATTGAAGTCCTGCGCGGGCCGGGCAGCGCCCTTTACGGGTCGAATGCCATGCACGGCACCGTCAACGTGCTCCAGCCCTCGCCTCTCGAGAGGCCGCAGCTCGGCGTCAGCATGGACGGCGGGCCGTCGAACTACTGGCGGGTCAAGGTCGCCGGCCGTCACGAGGGCGACGATGTGAACGTGGGCTTCGCGGGACTGTACGCCAATGACGGCGGCTGGCGCGCCGAGTCCGGCTACCACCAGGCGAAATTCAATGCAGCACTCACCGGACGCACCGGCGACGTCCCGATGCGATTCGACCTGGCCGCCACGACGCTCGACCAGCAGACCGCGGGGTTCATCACCGGCAAGAACGCTTACGAGAGCCTGAAGCTGAGCGAGTCGAACCCGACCCTGGGCGCGTTTCGCGACGCGAATGCCGTGCGACTGACGGGCCTGATCGAGCCGACCCTCCCAGGGGGTGCGCAGCTCGAACTGCGCCCCTTCCTGCGCACGTCGCGCACCGAGTTCCTGCAGCACTTCCTGCTGGGCCAGCCGGTCGAGCGCAACGGCCAGGAGAGCGGCGGACTCCTGGCCAGCGCCGCGTGGGGCGACGTCGAGCACTGGTCGCTCATCACCGGGCTCGACTTCGAACTCGGCTACTCGACGCTCGTCGAGGACCAGGAGAATCCCACCACGGGCGGGACACCGCTGGCGAACGCGATCCGGCCCGCTGGCAAGCACTACGACTACGACGTGCACTCCCGCGTCGTCTCGGCCTACGCGCAGGGCGAACGACGCTTCCTCGACCGCTGGCGGATCGTGGCCGGCCTGCGCGGCGAGTACGTTACCTACGCGTACGACAACCGCATGCTGGACGGCAACACGGACGAGAACGGCGTCCCTTGCGGCTATACCGGTTGCCTGTACACCCGACCCGCCGACCGGACGGACCACTTCCACGACTGGGCGCCCAAGCTCGCGCTCATGTTCGACGTGACGCCACGACTCGTGGTCTACGTGAATGCCTCGCAGGGCTTCCGCCCCCCCGAGATGACCGAGCTGTATCGTCTGCAGCGGGGCCAGCAGGTGGCCGACCTGAAACCGGAGCAACTCGACTCGCTCGAACTCGGGCTCAAGGGCGCCTGGCAGGACGTCAGCTTCGCGGTCGCCCTCTTCAACATGGACAAGAGCGGCGTCATCCTGCGCGAGGCGAACGGCTACAACGTCGCGAACGGCCGCACGTCGCACAAGGGCGTGGAATACGACCTGCGCTGGCGCGTGCTGCCGTCGCTCGAACTCGACGTCACAGGCACCTACGCGCGCCACCGCTATGAATTTTCGCGGCAGGTGGACGGTGGTGAATCGATACAGGCCGGCAACGACATCGACACGGCGCCGCGCGACATCCACCGGTTCGGCCTCGCGTGGCGGCCGTCCCCGCCGTTCGAGTTCGAGGCGGAGTGGCTGGTCGTCGGCGACTACTGGCTCGACGCCGCCAACCTGCACCGTTACGCAGGGCACGAGCTCCTGAACCTGCGCGGAATGTGGCGCCTTGCCCCGCGCTGGTCCGTCGCGGCGCGGCTCGACAACGCGCTCGACCGGCGCTACGCGGATCGCGCGGACTACAGCTTCGGCACGTATCGCTACTTTCCGGGCCGGCCGCGCGCGCTCTTCGCAGAGGTCGCCTGGGAAATGTAGCGGACCGCGCGCCTCAGGCGGGGAAGAACTCGATCGGCTTGGTCGTCGTCATCGGCGCGACGTCCTTCGCCTCGAACCGGAACATCCGGACTCGCGCGACGAGCTTGCGCTCGAGTTCCGTATCGCCGAGCTCGCTGGACACGACCCGGCAGTCCGTCACCTCGCCCGACGGCGCAATGGTCACTTCGAGCACGACCTTGCCCTGCAGGGTCGGGTTGTCACGCAACGCCCGGCTGTAGATCGCGTAGATGGCCGACTTGTTCCGGTCGAAGACGAGCTCGATTTCCTCGCGCGTGCGCGCCGCCTTGCTGCTCTTGCCAGTCCGCTGCGCTTCCGCGACCGGCGCCGATTCGGCGCCCGGACCCACGTTCGCCGTGCTGTGTCCCTTGAGGCCGCTCGATCCACCATCGGATCCAAGGCTCGCCTTGCCGACCGTTACCCCGCCGCTGCCCTCGCCGATGCGCGCGGTGAGAATCGCGCGGTCCACGGTCGTCCTCGCGCCGGCGCCGGATCCGGGTGCCCGCGCCACTGGCGTTGAGTCAACCTCCAGATCGCGCAGTTCTGCGAGCTGTTCCGACAGCGCCAGCAATCCGCTCGCGGCGGCCTTCTTGCGCGGGTCGGGCGCGGGCCTCGACTCGGCGACGGGCGCGCGGTCGGGAGCGGGCTTTGCGATCTCGGGCTGAACCACGGGCTTCGCCGGCGGCGTCTCGACCTTCGGTTCCGGCCTGGGCTTGGGTCGCTCGAGAAGAAACTCCACGATGCGGTCCGGGACGGCCGGCACGGCCGACGTGGGCTTCGGACGCTCGGGCAACAACGGAATGATCACGCCGAACGCGATGAACAGGCCCACGGCCGCGCCGAGGACGCGACGGAACCGGCGTTCCTCGGCCTCCGAGGGCGTCCACGGCAGATCGTAGATTCGGAAGTAGGCGGCCGTCATGCATCGCTTCCTCAGGCACCGGCTCGCGACGCGAGCACCTGCTCGCGTTCGACGACCGCGAGCGACACCTTCGTATAGTCCGCCGCCGAGCAGGTCGCCACGATCTTGCGCAGCACGGAGTACGGCAGCGACTTCTCGGCCATGACCGTCACCTCTCGGTCGCCGGTCGCTCCCGGCAGGAGATTCGACGCCTGGCGGCCGAGCGCCGCGCGCAGCGGCTCGACGACCGGGGCCGCGGTCCGCCCGACGTCGGCGACGCTGAGAACGGCCTCCCCGTCCACGTACAGCATGTCGCGCGTGACGGTGACGATCGTCGCTTCGCGCGGCTTGTGCTCGGAGATCGACTGGGGAATCGAGATGTTGCGGGAATTGGGCAGGATCTCGGTGTCCGCGGCGTGCACGAGCAGGTAGACGACGAGGATCGTGAGCATGTCGATCATGGGCACCAGCGCGAGCGGACCGTGACCGCCGCCGCGGCCGTGGCGCGCGTACCGTTTCAGACCCGTGCGAATCATGTGGGCGCGTCTCCCAGCGAGATCTGCGGAAAGAGCTGCTTACGCACGATCCTGCCGTCGGTCGCGCTCTGGCGGAGCCGGACGGCGTCCATCACCTGGACGATCGTGTCGTAGTCCACGTCCTCGGCGACGAGCAGCGTGGCGTTGCGCTTGTCGGGGAAGCGTTGCTTGAGGCCTTCGAGATAGGCCGAGAGCCGGATGACGTCCTGCGCGCCGCCGGCCGTCGCCGGGAGCCGCGCCAGGACGCCACTGTTGCGGTCCGCAATTTCCAGCCCCGTGCGGCGCACGACTATCTCGAGCTCGAGCGACGGCACCGGCGTGACCGCCGGGACGCCCGGACCGGGCAGGTGCACCTCCAGGATGCTGGTCTTCGAGAACACGGCCGTGAAGATCAGAAAGAACGTGAGGATCACCATCACGTCCAGCATCGGGACGATGTTCAGGTCGTTGCGGCCGCGATAGCGCGCGTGGTTGCGCAGCTGGCGGCGGGCCAGCTTCGAGCTTCTCATGCGCGCATCGCTCCACGCAGTTCATCACGGTTCCGGGCGGCAGCCTGGCCAGCCGCCGGGGCCGCAGACACCGCCGGTGCCGCCTGGTTGCGCCGCTCGGTGACGGTGTTCAGGAACTTGATCGAGGCGACCTCGAGGCTGTCGACGAGCTCGGTCGTGCGGGTCTCGAGGTACATGTGGCAGAGCAACAGCGTTATCGCGAGCCCGAGGCCGAGCGCGGTGTTGTTCATCGCAACGGAAATGCTGGCCGCGAGCAGCGACGCCTTCTCCGACGGGTTGACGCTCGCCACGGCCGCGAACGCGTTGATCAGGCCGATCACGGTGCCGAGCAGTCCCATGAGCATTCCGATGTTTGCGAGCGTGGCGAGATAGTGCGTGCGCTTCTCGAGACGTGGAATCACCTCGATCAGGCTCTCCTCCATCGCCTTCTCGATGTCGTCCCGCCGTCGCGCCGTCGCGATGCGCGACATGCCGTAGCGCATGATCGTCGACAGTGCCGAGTCCGTCTGCTCCGCGACCTCCATGGCTTTGCGGAAGTTGCCGGCCTCGATCAGGGGCGCGAGTTCCGCCCACAGACGGCGATTGCCGCGTGCGACGCGATGGAGGTAGAAGAAGCGTTCGACGGCGACGCCGAGGCCGATCACGAACACGGCGGCGATCGGATACAGGAACACGCCGCCCTGCTTGAAGAAGTTGATGACGATGTCGATGGGGTTCATGGCTCGGGGGCTCCGGGTGTCGGGACGGGTTGCGCTGGCGAATCGTGCGACGTCAAGTTGCGGAAATAAGTGATCTCGCGCCGGAACTCGTCGCGATCGACCGGGGCGAGGACTTCTTCGACGAGGCTGCCCATCGGCCGGTCGGGACCTACCGGCGGCTCGGCGGGCTTCCAGGGCACGATGCTCATCACCTTCGGCAGTTCCCGGTTCCCGGTGACCGCCGTCGGGTCGAGTTGAAGGCGATCCATTGCCCGCTCGGCGCCGGGCTGCTGCGCAGCGGGCCGGTGCGGCGGGTTCTTCGCCACAGGCGCGTCGGCCGCAGACGCGGCTCCTGGCATCGCGAACAGCAGGACCAGCACCAGGGATCGGCAGGTGCTCACTGTTGCACCCCCGCCGTGCGCGGCATGAGACTGAGTCGCGTGCGCAGCTCGACGAGCCAGGCACTGACCTGCGTGTCGGCGCCGCCCGCGAGTTCTGCGTAGCGCTCATAGTGCGGGAGCGATGCCGCGGCATCGTCAATGTACAAGTCGAGCAGGATCGCGATATTCCTCTGCGGCGCGGCGAATGTCGGGTCCACGACGGCGGCGCGTTCGTAGGCGGCCCGTGCGTCCGCGAAGCGCCCGAGCCTGCGCGCGCAGACCCCGAGCAGGTTGAGAACGTCGACATTGGACGGATCCAGTGCGAGCATCGCCTCCAGCTCACGGCAGGCTTCGTCGTCGCGCCCGGCGTCGAGTGCGGCGCGCGCCGCCGCAATCGCGGGTGCCAGATCCATCGGCGTGGCGGGAAGGACCGCAGGACCGTCCAGCAACTCGACCCGCGCGTACCTCGCCGGCTTCATTTCCGCCAGCGCGGCGTAGCTCTTACGCACCCACTCGTCGTAGACACCGTCCGCGGCGCGGCGAGCGTTCTGTTCGTGGATCGCGATCGCCTTCTCCTCGAACGGATACGCCTGCTCCTCGAGAAGCAGGTTGTACTGCTCGAGTTCGGCAGCCGTGAGTCCGGTCGGGCGCTCGGACTCGAGAAGTGCACGCCCGAGGTCACGGTACAACTCCGCCATCGCGAAGCTCGAAGCCGTCGTGAACTGCGCGATTCCGTAGTCGGCGGCACGCTTGTACGCCGCCAGCGCGGACTCAATGGCCGTCTTCTTGGTCACCAGGGTCCGCTCGAGCGGTCGCGTGAGGCGGACGGATCGGGCCGCCTGGTCGAGCGCGCGTGCCAGTTCGAGCGACGCCTGCGCTGCCAGGAAGCGACTGTGGTCCGTTCGCCCGGCCCCGGCCGCAGCATCGGCAGCGACGAGATCCTCCAGCCAGTGCCCGCGCCCGGCCGCGTCACCGGCCGTGGCGGCCAGTTCCGCGAGTTGCTGGCGCGCCTCGATTGCAGCATCGAACGGCAACGGGAATTGCCGCAAATAGTCGGTGTACGCACGGCGGGCGGAGCCCGGGTCGCCGCTCGCTCCATAGAGTTCGGCCGCCTGCCAGAGCGCAGCGCGCCGGACCTCTGCATCGCCGGAGTCCTGGGCGGCGACTTTCTCGAGCTCGACGGCTGCCTCGTGCTGTCGCCCGTCCTCCAGGTATGCGACGGCCAGCTTCCGGGTCACCTCAGGCTGCAGCTCGGACCGCGGATGGTCGGAGCGGAACTGCTCGAGCACGCGCGCAGCGTCCTGCCACTGCCGCGACGCGACCAGCAGGGTGCCCGCGTCGAACTCCGCCTTGGCTGCCGCGGTCGACGTCGGCGCGACCGACGAGACCCGGAGGAATTCCTTGACCGCCCCGTTTACGTCGCCGGACGCCTGCTTTGCCTCCGCCTGGCGGTAAACCGATGCGGCGAGGTGTTCGATGATCTCTTGACGCTGCGCATCGTCCGCCGGCAGCCGATCTGCGAGTTCCGCGTACGCGTGCTCCGCGTCCGCATAACGACCGGCATCGAACGCCGTATGCGCGATCACGGTCCAGGCGATCCGCTGCTGACTGGCGTCCGCTCGGGGACCGAGCGCGAGCACGCGCTGCGCTACGGTCGCCGCACGCTCGCCGTCCCCATCGTCGAACAGCATCCTGGCGGTACGCGTCAGCACGGCCGGGACCTCCGGGTTCCCGGGAAATGCGTCGGCGAACCGCAGAGCGGACTCGACAGCCTGCGCGTGCAGCTCGGCACGATGTGCCGCGGGCACCTGCGCCTCGGCCTTCTCGAAGGCCACCAGGGCAGCGTATCCGGCGCGAGCCGAATCAGGATTCGCCGGATACGAGTAGGCGGAACGCTCGAACTCGACGGCCGCCTCCTGGTAGCGGGCGTCGTCGAAGAGGAGGTCGGCCAGCAGCAGGCGGGTAGCCGCCGCCTGGGGCGAGTCGTCGAAGCCATCGAGGTACTCGCGGTACCACCGCACGGCGTCTGCCCGGTCGGCCACGGACCCCTTCTGCGCGAGCGCGTGATGGTGTCGCGCGAGGTCGAGCAGGTCGGACTGCACCGCGGCGCTCACGGCCGGGTCGACGTTCGGGGCGTACCTTCGCCAGAACTCGCTGCGCGGGCCATACTGCTCGATCAGCTGACGCTTGCTGTCGAGCACCAGCGCCGTGAACCCGCCCTTGGCATAGGCATGCGTCGCTCGCACGAGCAGCAGCGGCGCATCGGGATCGAGCGGGCGACGGCTTGCGAAGGCGCGATAGGCGTCGGCGCCGTCCTGAAAGCGCTCCTTGTCGACATACAGATCGCCCAAGGCCTGGTAGACGCGCGACTCGTACGGCGCCGGCCCGTGGCGATCCAGTGCCGACTGCAGCGACGCAGGCCCGTCCGCTGCGGCGAAGGTGATCGCGAGCGCGTGCAATGTATCTCCCGTCAGCTCCTGCTCCGGCCGCGACAGCTGCGACTGCAGTCGCACGCGACCGTCGCTCGTCAGCACGCTGTCGAGCAGCGCGAGAAAAGCCGCCGTGCTTTCGGCATCGCGGGATTCCTTGAACAGCGCCCAGCCCCGCTTGTAGAGCGACTGTTCGTAGAACGGCGACGACGGCCCGCGCGACAGCACGGCCGCGTAGGCGCGCTCTGCATCGTCGTAGCGCCCCGCGCCGAAGAACGCCTCGCCGCGCCTGAACTGGACCTCGTCGATATGCGCGCTCGACGGGTATGCGGCCGCGAGGCGGTCGAGGACGGCAAGCGCCTGCTGCGCGTCGCCCAGGCTGTCGTAGGCCCGCGCGAGTTGGTAGAGGACCGTGTCCGTAGTCGGTGCGTCGGGATATTCCTCCAGCAGGCGCTGGTATGCGGCGACGGCCTCGCGCGCGGACGCATCCGCCTTCTCCGTCGCCGGGCCGCCGCCGGCCCGCAGCGCCTCCGCTTCGTCGAGTCTCAGGTCACCGAGCCTGCGCAACGCCTGGGCCCGCATCGCGGGATCTGCGTCGGCAATCTCGAGGAACTCCTGGTAGCTCCGGGCCGCCTGGGTCACGTCCGCCACGACTGGCTGGTCGCGCTGCACCGGGGCCGGGCGGCGGGCGAGGTCGGCCAGCGTCGGCGGCTCGGGCGACTTGCGCGCCGAGCCGGGCTGCGGCCAGGCTACGGCCGCGCAGAGCAATGCCGCGAACACCGCGCGACGGGTCATTGCGCACTCCCTGCGGCGGCGCCGTCGTAGAGCGCAGCGAGCGCGAACTGCGCCTGGGTCGCGTAGTTGACCAGGCGACGCTTCTGCGCCTCGAGTTCGCGGACCGCAATGCCGGCCAGCAGCCGTTCCTGGACTGCATTGACCGCGTCGATACGCGGAGCAATTCCTTCCATGCGGCGGTCGAGGTTACGGACTCGTTCCGCGAACCCCCGCGTATGGCCCGGCGCCTCGATGCCGGCCTGTTCGACGAGCGCAGTACGCCGTCGGGCCTCGGCCACAAGGACTCCGGTTTCACGCAGGTCGGACCGCACGTCTCGAAGTCGGACCTTGTAGCCGGCATCGGCCTGCCAGAGCAGCACGCCCTGCAACACGCGGACTCGCTCGGCAAGGGCATCCCGCTGCGGCCCTTCCGGCAGCGTCGCGATTCCCGCCGTCACCTGCCCGAGACTCTGCCACTGCTGCCGCTCGGAGTCGGTGGCAACGGCGACCACGTCGCGGCGGGACTCGATCCCCGCCACCGCCGTTTCGAGTGCCGCCTGGCGCTGGGCGTATGCGGCGACGTCCGACGACGCGAGCATCTCGACGCGCCTCGGCTCCAGCCTCGCGGCGGCCTGCTCGCGCGTCGCGAGCATCTCGTCGAACGCCGCCAGGGACTCGCGCCAACCCTCGAGGTTGCGCCGCATGATGCGCAGGTCGCGATAGTTCTTCAGTCCCTCCTGGAACTCGTGGGATGCGAGCAGGTGATACAGGTAGCGCGTCTGCGGGGCGTCGGGCACCTTCTGCAGCTGCCAGAACCATCCCACGGCATCGTCGTGTGGCGCAGCGTCCAGCACCGAGTCCAGGAATCCGCCCGCGCGGATGGCTGCGATCGACTCATCGATGCGCCGAGTCTCGGCGGCATAAGCGTCGACGGCGAACCTGTACTGCTGCGCCGCCTGACCGTTCGACGCAAGCTGGGCGTACGCGTACGGCACGGCCAGGTAGGATTCCTGGACCGACGAGTCGAGCAGCCGCCGCTGCCGCAGCTCCATCCACGGCACGAGCGCGCGATCGGGTCGCCTCGCATCAGACTCGGCCCATCCCAGTCCGAGCAGTGCCCTGTTCGTAAACGGTCCGTCCAGCCGCACTCGAGTGAGCGCGGCCACCGCCGGTTCCGCGGCGTTCTGCTGAAGGAAGGAGTAGCCGAGTGCCAGGTTGGCCCGGTCGCGGAGCGACCGTTTCTCGTCGGAGTCAGCCGCCAGCGTGCCGACCGACTCGAGCCATCGCTGGCCCTGTGACGGGCTGCCCGAGCGGATCAGCGCGACGCCGAGATTGAAACGCGCATAGGCCACCCAGTCGTCCTCCGCAGCGGCATCCTGGAGAAGGACGGCCGCTTCCGCGAACCGACCCTGCGCCATGAGCACGTTCGCGGCGAGCAACTGACGCTCCGACTCGAGCGGTGCCGGCAGCGGTCCGCGAATAGTCTTGAGATTTCGCCACGACTCCGCGTAGTAGCCGCGCTGGAAGTCGATCCGCGCGAGGTAGAAACGGGCCCGATCGGCCACCTGCGGCGGCACCGGCCCTGCCAGCAGCCGGTCGAAGATGCGGGTGGCCTCGGCGTGAAGGCCGAGCGAGAGGTAGAGTCCACCCGCCAGCAGTTCGGCATCGGCATCGTGGTGCGAGAGGCGCCCGAAGTCGCGGCCTGCCTCGAGTCGCACCAACGCTCCGAAATAGTCATCCTGGAAGAAGTGGAAAAGGACGTCGCCGTAGTCGAGGTCCTGGATCTTCGAGGGCGGCGGCAGGTCGCTCGCGTCACGGCCAGCCCGAGCGACGCCCGCTCCCAGGATGCACAAGGCAACAACGAACAGGGGTACCCCGCGGCGGGTCAACCTCCTGCTCGTGCCAGCCTCGTCTCGCGTGGCGCCCATGGACCGGTCGGCGGAGGCCGCTATTCCCATTGGCGGACGACGAACTCCGGCTGCAGCGATGCCTGCCGGTCGCTGATGCGCAGCTCGACGTACTTCGCGCCGATGGCCTTGTCGAAGGAAAGCGTCGCGCCGCGCCGGTAGTCGCGGTCGTGCGGCCCCTTGCCCGTGAAGAATGCGACGAGTTCGTGCGGACCCGCCTTCAGGTTGCCGATGAACAGCTTCTGGACGCCCCCGCGGTGCAGGGCCTGGACCTCACGCTCGGTGTAGAGGTAGTCCGCGACCTCCTTGTCGTCGATCTTCAGCGTCACCGAGTCGAGCGCGAAGAACGTGCCCACGTCCAGGGACAGGAAGACCGCCACCTGGGTACTCGCCGGATAGAGAATCTCCTCCTCGAGCTTGAACAGGTCGCGATTCAGGTCCACGAGCTGCTTCTTCAGCACCTGGACGTCCTGGTCCACACTCTGCAGGTTCGGGTCCGGCTCTGCAGCGCGAGCATGTCCATGACCCAGGGCCGCGCATGCGGCGATCAGCACGCTGGCGAAGGCACGCTGCCGCAGGCGGAGTCCCATCTCCCCTGACCAGCGTGTCAAGGCCCGATCCTCTCGAGCTGCCTCTGCAGCTCGTCGTGAGGTACCGCCTGCGCCGACCACGCGCCGCGCACCACGCCGTCGCGGTCCACGAGGACGGTCAGCGGCAACTTGTCGATGTCGTAGAGACGGCCCACCGACGCTCCCACGTCGACGAGCGTCGGGAACTTCAGCCCGAGCGTACTCGCCAGCGACGACGCGCGGGCCGCATCGCCATCCAGGTTGATTCCGATGACAACCGGAGTCGCGGCGCCCTCCCCGACCGACAGCGAGTTCAGATCGGCAAGCGTTGCACGGCAGGCTCCGCACCAGCTCGCCCAGAAAGCCAGCAGGACGACGTCGCCGCGGTACTCGGAGAGACGAAGGTTGCGACCGTCGGTCGCCTTGAGGACGAAGTCGGGCGCGACGGACCCGGTGACCGTCGCGTTCGACGCCAGCGGGAAGGCCAGTGCCCCCGCCACTGCGGCGGCGACCAGCGCGACCGTGCTGATGAGCGCCTCCACGCGGGCGCGCGCGTAATAGTCTCTGCCCTGCATTCTGGCGACCCCGCTGTCATGGGTGTGACCCGAAGACCGGAAGCTTTGCGTCCCCGCCTTTCGACGGGTTTGCCCTTGTCAGATGGACTCATCCTTGTTCGGAGCCGTGGTCGTGTCAACGGACCCGGCGCGGCGTGTCACGCAGCCTGCACTGCGTCACAGATTGACCCGAAGCAGAGCCGGGTCGCGGCTACTTCGCCGGCTCGAGACCGGGCGAGTAGAAGATCCGTCCTTCGTTGTCGATGATCACTGCCTCGACGTCGCCCACCCTGCGAACGAACTCCATGCCGCGCTCCACCCCGAAGATGAAGACAGGCTTCGTGAGGCCGTCCGTGCGCGTGGCGGTCGCACCAATGATCGTCACGCTGCGCACGACGCTCGGAGACTTCCCGGTTCCGGGAACCAGGATGTGGTGGTAGCGGACGCCTTCTTCCTCGAAGAACCGCTCGTAGTCGCCGGAGGTTGAGATCGCCTCGTCCTCCAGCGGGATGCGCGTGACGACGGCCCCATCCTTACGGGGATCGCGGATCCCGACGATCCACGGCTTGCCGAGCCTGTCGCCGAGCAGCCGCGTGTCGCCCCCTGCGTTCACCATCGCGTGCTCGATGCCCAGTCCGCGCAGTATTTCGACGCCGCGATCCACCGCCCAGCCCTTGGCGATGCCACCCAGGTCAATGCGCATGCCAGGGCGCAGGAACCGGATCGTGCAGGCATCGTGGTCGACGACCAGTTGCCGGTAGTCCACCGCCGGCAGCGCCGCGGCGATCTGTGCGTCCGTCGGGTGTACGTGGCGTCGATAATCGTAAAGGTATCCGACGCTGGCGTAGGTGATGTCGAACGCGCCGTCACTCAGCCGCGAGTACTCGAGCGCCTTCTCGACGACGTCGATGATGTCGGCATCGACCTGGACGGGCCGCTCGAACGCGTGCGCATTGACCTGCGAGAGCTGGCTCTCCGGCTTGTACGTGCTCATCAGCTCGTCGGTGCGATGCATGTCAGCCATGACCGAGTCGATCGCCCGCAATGCAAGGGCAGGGTCCGTGGCCCAGACCTGGACCTCGACGCGCGTGCCCATGATCGCTTCCTCGCGCGTGTACCATTCCGCCCGGACGGGCGTGGCAGCGACCAGCAGGACCAGGACGAGCAGCAGTCGCTCAGTCATCGGCATCACTCTCCTCGATTGGCGCGGGACGCGCACAGCCTAGCCGTCGCGGTCATGCTGCTCAACCCGAGGTCAGGGACGCCACGGCGCCTGCGCTTCCTCGAAGAGTCGCCGCAGGAACGTCCGAACCGCCGCCTCCGCCTCGTCCTCCGCCATCAGGCGCTCGCGCACGAGCACCTCCGCGATGTCGCCTACCGTTCGTCGTCCATCCACCAGCGATGCGACGAAGGAATGCACGCGCATCGCAAGCACGTGCCCATCGACCTCGGGAGGCAGCGGCACCGGCACGTTGCTGTGGGCCAGCCACTCGCGCGTGGCGCGCTGCGGCGGCGGCGCGGGACGTGAGTGCGCCGACGCACAGAACGTGACGACGACTTCCTGTCGTGCGTGCCTGCTGGCCGGGGATGCGAGGTACGGCACGCTCTCCTCGGTCACGCGCAGGTCGCCGAAACCTGCGTCGCCGAGGAGACGTGGCAACTCGTCCCTGGAATAGCAGCGGGCGGCATCGCGGTGCTCGAAGAACAGCGAACCGGTGTTGATCCACCGCCCACCCGGCCTGAGCCAGCCGTTGACGCGCACTGCGAAGGTGGCGAGGTCTTCGTCGATTACGTCGATGACCCAGGGCGTGATCACGGTGTCGAAGACCGCCGCCGCAAACGGGGCGGTCGACACGTCCGCGAAGACCGGATGCAGGCCGGGCGGTGCCGCGGCCGGCGAACGCAGCGTGCGCAGCACCGCGTGACTCGTCAGGTCACGAGGTGCAAGCGGGAATTCGTAGAGTTCCAGCGAGTCGCCCGCGAACATCCGCTGCGCGACGAGCAACATGAGCGGATTCAGGTCGGCGGCGATCGCGACGTCGCAGTGCCGACGCACATGCAGGTCGTACACGAGCCGGCCGCTCCCGGCCCCGACCACGAGCGTGCGGCCCGGGTCGATCGCTCCGAGTGCCGTATGCACGGCCCGGTACGCGGCCTCGTTCTCCGTTCCGCCCCAACACCAATCCCTGTGGACGTTGGCGTAGTAGCTGGTGAGTCCCTGTCGCGGCAGCGGCGGCTCCCCGAGCGCTCCATAGGCAGCCGTCGTCGCGCCCGAAGGCGTCGCTCCGAGCGGCGCCAGCAGTGACCGCAGCCGGCGCGCATGGTCGGCGCACGCGCTCGCCATCAGCTTCAGACGGTTGCGGGTGAGTGGGTCCCGGACTTCATCGGTGAGCGAAGCACGATACCGTTGGGCCTGGGCCTCGAGTTCCGCTGTCATGGCGCGGAACCGGAAACGCCACTCGGCGAGCGCAGGCCCAGGTTCGGCAAAGAGCCACGGAATGCCCGCGACGAACGGATAGGTCGCACGGCAGCGACCGCAGGCGGCGGACACGCCCGGTTCCAGCGGCCCCGAGCATCGCGGGCAGCACAGCAGGGTCCAGGGGATCGTGTCGCTTGCGATAGCCAACGCTTCGGATGCTAGCCGATCTTGCCACTCACGATCGGGCTGAACGCGATCAGGCTGTCCTGTGCCGCGGCCGGCCCCAGGCCGTTGCCAGGGAACTTCTGCGCGAACTGGCCCTGCTCGCCATGCAGTGCCATGTAGTTCAGCACGACGGTCTCGGCGAGCAGGTTCACGTTGTTGGCCGCCGGGCTCGAGGCCGTCTCCACCGATGCGTCCGTACGGAAATAGCCGATCTGCTGATGCCGCGCCGCGCCGCCCGAGCCCGTCGCCAGGAGTTGCGGTCGGCCGCCCGGATTGCAGACGAGGAAGAAGGACGCGGCCGTCGACTGGTTATCGCTGGTCCACATGAACTTGCCGCGGCCGTCCACGCTGTTGTCGACCTGCCCGCTGGCGGAAATCGAGCCGTCCGAGAAGACGTACAACATCAGCGGCACGCGGCGTCTCGCGGCGTACTCGAGGCACGCGCCCATGCAGCGACCAGCGCGCAGATCGCGCACCTCGCCCGTGGCCCGCCCCTGCCCATGGTAATCGTAGCCACCCATCGCGATCGTCCCGGCACCCGCGTAGCCTGAGAGCACCATCTTCATCACAGCCGCCGTCTTGCGGAACTCGGCGTCGCCGTCGTATTCCGCACGGCTGAAGATGCCCCCCGCGCCGACGATATCGGGATCGAGGTCGGGATTCAGACTGGCGGGATTGCCGAACCGGTCCACGACGTCGGCGGCCTTGACGTAGCCGCAGGTGACCAACTCGCGTACGACCTCGTTGCGCGTCACGGTGGTCTTCTTCAGATCAGCCCAGGGCTGCTTCGGGTCGACGACCTGCAGCTTGCGATGGCTGATGCGCTCGATCGCCTCCATCACGGCGACGGTGTCGTCCACGCTGAGCAGGCTGGCGAGCTGGCCGGTATCCACGAGACCCGTGACATCGCTGGCCCGGTCGACCTTCGTCGGCCGGGCACTGAGGTCGATCATGCCGGCCGGTGCCATCGAGTTGCCGCCGGAGCCGGACGCGCGTGAGCCGATCAGGGTCGCGAGCGACCCGTCGGCGCCGGCCCGGAAGATGCCGTACATCGGGTTGTGCGGATTGTTGCCCGTGTCGTTCTCCGAACGCGCCGCGATGACGGCGCCGTTGATCGACGCGGCCGTGGCCGGTGCCACGCGGTCGAGGATGCCGCGCAGGAATGCGCTGTCCGAGTGGAAGGCGAGCCCAAGTCGCGTATCCGTGAAACTCGCGTTGGTCGCCGGATTGGTCATGCCCGGCAGCATGTCGCCCGGCAGCCCGAGCTTTGCATAGCCCGCCGTGCTCAGGAAGTCGAGTTGCCCACCCGGACCGCCGACCAGTACGTTGGACCCGACCATGTTGGCGCCACCTGCGAGATCGAAGCAGATGAACGGTATCTTGCCGGCCCCCATCACTTCGATGCCGCACTGGCCCTTGAGCGCCTGGAGGTCCGGGGACAACGCGGCCATGGCCGCGCGTGGATCGGCAAACAGTCCGAAGACGGTAGGCGCCACGACGGTGCCGAGGCCCGCGGTCAGCCCCTGGGTCAGGAAGTCGCGACGCGATACGGGACGCTTGTGCGTTCCCTCGTGCCGGATCGGCTCGTCGATGCCGAGCTGTCGCGGCGGTGGCCTGCGAATGATCATGGTGCGTTACCTGGTGCCTGCGTGTGCCTGCCGGGGTTCAGTTGATCAGCGTGACGGCGCTGCCGAGCAAGGCGGCGCACGTCGCCTTGACGATGGTCGAGGTGCGGCCAGCCGGGCAACTGCTCCCGCAGGCCGACAGCTTCGTTATCAGAGCATCGAGGTCGCCACGCACCGCGGCCGGAGCGGGATCGGACGCGAGGTTCGCCCGCATCATGTGGCCGACCAGCGAGTCGAGCACGATGGCCCGGTCCGACCCGCCGAAGACCGACGCCGGGGTCGCGCCGAAGTCGAGGCCCGGGAAATAGGCCGCGCGCGCCGTCGGGTCGTCGACCAGTGCGTTGCAGTACTGGATTGCAAGTTGCGCCACGGCGACCGGATGGGCCGCCACGAACGTATCGATGCTCTCGACGGTCGGCAGCGCCTGCTTGACCGTCTCGTAGGTCGACTTCACGGCCGCGTTCTGCGTGCTCACGCCGGTCAGGCCGGACATCGTTGCATTGATCTCGTCGAACATCCGCAGACCGATGTCGGCCGGTCGACGCACGTCGGCAGGTGCGGCCGGCGCCAATGGCACCGGGTCGAGGCGCACGTTGCGGTGGGTACCGAGCACGTCGAACGTGAGGAAGAACTCGTCGGATTCCGGGCCCTTCTCGAGCCCGATGACCGTTCCGATCGCCGCCAGCGGCTGCCCCAAGGGCCCGTACTGGGAGTCCGTGATGGCCGTGTCGAGCGTGCGGTAGGCCTGGCCGACGTCCGCCTCGGCACCATTGACGCCGATGCGCATGCCCGCGATGGGAATGCTGCCCGGCCGGGCCGCCGGGTCGAGGCTCACGAATGTCGGCTTGTCGAACAGGTAACTGTAGCTGTCGAACTGGCTCACCTCGAACATGATGTAGGCCTGTGGCACGTCCACCAGGTGGCTGATCGAGAACAGCAGGTAGAACCGCTCGCCGACGCCCGCCTGGAAGTTCGTCTTGACCTGCTCGGGGGTGAGTGCCCGGTTGTACACGGCGACGAGACGGAACACGCCCTGGAACTGCCGGTCGCCCGACACCTCGTTTCCCAGCACGAACGCGAACGTGTCGTCCCAGTCGGCGATCGTCCCGCCGCCGGACGGGTCGGCGTCACCCGTGTTCACGCCGTTGACGTAGATGCGACGTCCGTTCACGGGATCGAAGGTGGCGACCACGTGCTGCAGGGTCGCTTGCAGGTCGCGATCCGCGGCCGCCGTCATGAGCTTGGGGTCGCCACCCTGGTTCGTCCGGCTGGACCGGCTGTAGAAGTCGTAGCTGTACAGCGTCTGCCCGAGCATGAAGTTGCGGACCGTCGTGCCGCCGGAGTAGGACACGACGCGTGCATCCTCCTGCGCCACGTTGCCCGGCGCCACCCACGCCTCGATCGAATACTCGCCGGTTGCCGCGATCAGGTCGTGCAGCTTCCGGCTCGCCGCGGTCGAGCCTTGTGCCTTGCCGCTGCGGACATTGATGCCCCAGCCGCCGACCCACGTCACGTCGCCCGACAGCGTCAGGTTCAGTGCCGGCTCGACGCCGCTCGTGTCGTAGGCGACGCTGCCGCGCCCCGTCTTGAATTCCCAGAGCCCGATCTGGTTCGCGCTGTAGCGATTGCCGCCGCTCGCGACCAGTCCGTCGTAAAGACCGAGAGCCTTGGAGAGCACGAGGGACGCGTCCATCTGCGTGGCCGGCACCTGGTTCGCGAACGAGCGGATGGCGGCCTCCATCTCGGACGAGTTGGCTGCACAGTCGCTCCAGCAGTTGTGGAATTCGTTGCGCAGCCTGAGCACCAGGCGCGACTGGTCCGGCCGGTCCAGGTCGATCTTGACGCGGGCGGCGGCATACGCCTCGTCGACGTCGCCGGACGCGAAGAACGGCGACTGGGGCGCGGTGGCCGAGGACGTGTGACAGCGCGCGCAGTACTCCTTCAGCAGGGGATGCACGGTCGACGCAAAGAGCGTCGGCGCAGCGGGGAAAGCCTTGCTCAAGCCGGGGTCCTTGATCACCGGCGCTTTCAGTGTGATGCCCTTCACGCCGCCGCCCGCTGCGGCGCCGGCCCAGTTCGAGATCCAGGTCGTGAGGATATCGGCACACGCGGCCGGGCTCGCGAGCCAGCAGTTGTGACCACCCGCCACCTTCTGCACCATCCTCGAGTCGCGGGGCGACGCGAGATTGACGACTGAATTCGCGGCTGAGTACGCGAGGTTCACGTCGTCCTGGCGCACGAACGGCGGCGTCTGTCCGCCGCTCACGTGGCACTGGCCACAGCGGTTCGCAGCCTTCAGGTTGTCCCAAAGGTTGATCTTGAACGCCTGGACGTCCGCGGTGGCCGGCGGCGGACCGCTATAAGCCGCGGGTTGCGGGGTCGACGTGACCGGGTTCTCGACCGTCTTGACGCCGCCGCCGCAGCCGGCAAGCACCAGGGCGTTCGCCACGACGGCCAGCGCGCGCATCGACCAGGGTCGCGAGAGTCGGGCATCCATGGCGGTCTCCCTAGTCACCCATGCAGTAGGTGCCCGCTTCGGCGAACACGCGCTTGAGCTGGTACCCGCTCGACTTGAACGACGCGATCATCGACTGCACCTTCGCGCGGTCCTGCGCGTCGCTCGGGTCCCGGAAGCAGACGGTGCGAAACACCTTCTGGACCTGGCAGCCCGCGAACGCATCGGTACGTGCGAGTTCGCGGCCGAGTGACTTTGCGCCATGCCCCGCGCCAGGCAGCGACGGGTCCCAGCCGAGCAGTGCATTGCGGCCCTTGCGCCAGTCGTTCTCCCAGCTGTCGTCCGGCGTCGAGTAGCCCGGGCGGAACGTGTCCTTGTTGTTGAAGTACTTCGGGCGCACCACGCCCGGCGTGTAGACGAGCCGGCCGGCCGCCTCGTCCCAGTCGTAGTAGGCAAAGCCCTGCACCAGCGGGTCCATGCCGCTGTGGCAGCCGATGCAGTTGTTCAGGAAGACCCGGCTGTCGCCACCCGGGCTGCGGCTCACGTCCTGGCGGATGCGGTCCGGCGGCCGGGTCGTGTCCATCACCTGTTCCAGGTCTCTGCACAGGTGGTTCATCAGGGTGAAACGGAACATCGCGCGGTTGGTGCCCGCGATGAAGAACGCTTGCGCCGCCGCGCGCGAAGTGAGCACTCCCGCGGTCGCGTCCGGAGGGAGCCCGGTCACCGAGGACTGCGTGGTCTGCATCAGCGCATCCTTCAGGTTCGCGCCCTGCGCCTCGAGCGCCGCGTAGTGGTCGTTGTTCGACGGCGAGTATGCCGGCACGCCCGAGCCACCACGGCCCACGTAGAGAATGTCGTCATAGAGCACCCGGTCGAAGGGAACGTCGTCGCGCACCATCCCGATCACGGTCGCGACGTAATCGTTCAGCGGCGCAAAGACGGTCTGGTCGCGATTCGTCCACGGCATCGCGAAGTTCTTCAGCGTAACGTCGTAGAAAGAACGGTCCTGCATTGCGGTGTAGGCCGCCTCGACGGAGCGCCCCGCGGCGATGTCGGCCGCCATCGAAGCCAGCACCGACTCGCTCGGCGGCACGCCCGCGAGCCGGTCGTGCAGGCGCTTGGCCTGCGTGCGCGGGTCCGCGAGTGACATCGCCGGCTGCAGCGCGGCGAGCGCAACGCATGCCGTGACGACAAGCACGCGCAGCAGCGTCGTGAACCCGCCGAACCGATACATTGAGAGGCGCATCCTGGTCCCTCACGGCCGGACCGGGCCGGCGACTGACGTGGAATCTGTCCGCACGGGACCGCACGGCCAAGCCGCGCTCGCGCTATTGAGATGCGGCTCACACAACGGCGCAGCGCGTGTGGTGGCGCGGGCCGCGTGTGAGAAAAAGAGCCGTCGACGACGCGTGAGCGCCGCAATCGATCCACCCAAGAGGCAGCTCGGATGCGCTGGTTGTTTCCGGACCTCGCTCGCTTGGCGGCGTCCTTCGGTTCCTTCGTCACACTGTGGCTGGCCGCATCCGGAGCCGGGTGCTCGAGCAGTGACGGCGGCGGCATCGGTCCGGGAAGTGGCCAGGGCTCCGACCCGGTCGTGCTCGATTTCCCCATCGCCTACGTGAAGCGGGCGGTCCCGACGAACGACGCGCTGCGGGTCGACGCGCGCCACCTGCTCGACTTCGAGCCCGGCGGCGACCTCTACGTGCGGGATCGCGCTTCGCCGTCGGCCGTCGAGCGCAACGTGACGGCGACGGTCACCAAGGGCAAGGGCGACGTGCGGGACGTGGAACCGTCCTACGACGGAACGAAGCTGGTATTCGCGCTGCACGAGCCGCTGATCGAGGGCGCCGACCCGGACGAACAGCCGACCTGGAACATCTGGGAATACGACGTCCGGACCCAGGAGCTGCGGCGCGTGATCCCCTCCGACATCGTCGCGCGACAAGGCAATGACGTCGCGCCGAGCTACCTGCCGGACGGCCGCATCGTATTCACGTCGACGCGGCAGCGGCAATCGAAGGCGATCCTGCTCGACGAGGGCAAGCCGCAGTTCGACGCACAGGACGAGCATCGCGACGAACCGGCATTCGTGCTGCACGTGATGAACGGTGACGGCACCGGTATCCACCAGGTGTCGTTCAACCAGAGTCACGACTTCGACCCGGCGGTGCTCGCCGACGGCCGCGTCGTATTCAGCCGCTGGGACGCGGCGCCCGGCCACGACGAGATGAGTCTCTACGCGATGCGGCCCGATGGCAGCCAGCTCGAACTGCTCTACGGGGCCAACAGCCACAAGACCGGAACCGAGGGTTCCACCGTTCAATTCCTCGAGCCGCGCCCGATGGCGAACGGCCACCTGCTGGCCCGCGCGCAGCCGTTCGTCGCGCCCGAACGCGGTGGCGGACTACTCGAGATCGACGTCGCAAATTACGTCGAGAACACCCAGCCGACGGCGCCCAACCGCGGATCCCTGGCCGGCCCGGCACAGGTGCCGGCCACGGTGAACGTCGTGCGGACAGTCCCGGGGCCCTCTCCGGGCGGTCGCTACCGGTCGTCGTATCCCCTGCACGACGGAACGGGCCGCATTCTCGTCAGCTGGACGCAATGCCGCCTGCTCCAAGGGACGAGGATCGTTCCGTGCACGACCGAAAGGCTCGCCGATCCTGCGGTGCAACTCGCCCCGCCGCTCTACGGCATCTGGATCTACGATCCGTCCGCCCGCACGCAGCTGCCGGTCGCGGGACCGGCCGAAGGCACGATGTACACGGACGTCGTGGCCCTGCAGCCGATGGCGCTGCCGCCAGTGTTGCTCGACCGGACGGCGGGCGTCGACTTCAAGGCCGAGCTCGAGTCGCAGGGCGTCGGCATCCTGGACATCCGCAGCGTGTACGACGTCGACGGCGTTGACACCGCGCCGGGCGGCATCGCCGCGCTCGCTGACCCGAGGCGGACCACGGCCGCCCAGCGCCCGGCGAGGTTCCTCCGCATCGAGAAGCCGGTCAGCCTGCCCGACCGGGACGTACGGGACTTCCGCGGCAGTGCCTTTGGCGTGACGACGGCGTACGGGATGCGCGAAGTCCTGGGCTACGCGCCGATCGAACCGGACGGGTCGGTGCGCGTGAAGGTGCCGGCCAACGTCGCGTTTGCCATCGCGATACTCGATGTGAACGGCCGTCGCATCGGGTCGCGACACGACAACTGGCTGCAGGTGCGACCGGGTGAAGAACTGCGCTGCAACGGTTGCCACGATCCGGCGCACGGACTCTCCCATGGACGCTCGAATCTGTTCGCCTCGGTCAATGCCGGCGCGACGACGACGGGGTTGCCATTCCCCAACGCGAACCCGGCGCTCTTTGCCGATTACGGCGAAACCATGGCGCAGACGCGGGCCCGGATCAGTTGCCAGACCGACTGTGCGGCGCTCACACCGAGCACGAGCATCGTGTTCGAGGACGTCTGGACGGACGCGGGCGCCGCCGGCCGTGCGCCGGACGCTGCATTCAAGTACGCCTACAGCGATCTGACGACGCCGGCACCGACGCCCGCGGACTGTATCAACACTTGGCGTTCCGGTTGCCGCATCACGATCCACTATGAGAAGCACGTCCACCCCTTGTGGAGCAAGCCGCGCATCACGCTCGCTGCCGACGGCGTCACGGTGCTCGCGGACGACACCTGCACGCGGTGCCACACGAACCGCACGGCGGCTGGCGGCGCGCAGGTCCCGGCCGGTCAGCTCGAACTGACGGACGGGCCCTCCGCCGAGCAGCCCGACCAGATGCAGGCCTACCGCGAGCTGCTTGCCACCGACGCCGAGCAGGCGCTCGTTAATGGCGTGGTCCAGGACCGGCTGGTACCGGCCGGCGTGGACCCGGTGACCGGCCAGGCGCAGTTCACGACGGTGCCGGTGCCGCCACCGCTGCGCGCGGGAAGCGCGAACGCTTCCGTCACGTTCTTCTCAAGATTCGCCCCGGCCGGCAGCCACGCGGGCCGACTGACGCCTGCGGAACTGAAGCTCGTCTCGGAATGGGTCGACGGCGGTGCCCAGTATTTCAACGACCCGTTTGCGGCACCGGTCAACTGAACCATGCAGCGATTTCGAGCACTCGTGTGCCTGCTGATCGGCGCGTTCACCGCAACCTGCGCATGGGCGGTTCACGACGTGACGGTGGTGGTGCACGACCCGTACCTCGAACTGCACAGTGGTCCCGGGCGCGGGTTTCCCGTGACGCAGGTCGTGGATCGCGGCGAGTCCGTCCAGCTGCTGCGCCAGCGAACCGACTGGATCAAGGTGCGCACGAATCGCGGCCGCGAGGGCTGGGTGAATCGTGCCCAGCTCGAGGCGACACTGACGCCCGAGGGAGAAGCCGTCCGGCTCGCCGGTCCGGCGCCCGACTCGCGGACGTCGCATCGCTGGGAGGTCGGCATCGGTGCCGGTGACTTCGACGGCGCAGACGTTCTGGGTGTCACCGGTTCATTTGCGCTGAGCGAATCCCTCTACGTCCGCGCCGACGTCTCCCAGCTGTTCGGGAGCTACTCGAACGGATGGCTGGGGACCGTCGGGCTCGCTCATGCATTCCCAACGCTGTGGCGGATCACTCCATTCATCGGCATCGGGACGGGCCTGGTGTACGTCGAGCCCAGGACCACGCTCGTGCAGGCGAGGAACCGCACGGACCAGGTGGCGTACGCAGGCGCCGGCCTGCGTGGTTACCTGTCGGACCGCTTTCTATTGCAGGCGGAATACCGCCAGTTCGTCGTATTCACGGACACCAACGACAACGAGGTCGTCAACGAATGGACGGTCGGATTTACGCATTTCTTCTGAGCGCCCCGGTGCTGGGCGCGCTGCTCGTCCTGCCGTCAGTGGCGCGTGCCGCGGACGCGGTCGGCGCCGAACCCGTGAATCCGCAGGTCGTCGAGCCTCGGGTCGAGCGTCGCGACGTGAAGGTCGCCCGGATCGACACGGAGAACTTCGAGGCCGGCGCCTTCGTTGGTACGGTCAGCATCGAGGACTTCGGCTCGAGCTTCCTCTACGGCGTACGCGGCGCATATCACTTCACCGAGGACGTCTTCGCGGAGGCGAGCGTCGGCTCGTCCAAGGCTGGCACGACGAGCTACGAGGACCTGAGCGGCTCCGCGCAGCTGTTGACGAACAGCGAGCGTCAGTACACCTACTACGACCTCGCGATTGGCTGGAACGCGCTGCCCGGCGAAGTGTTTCTCGGCGGGACCCGTGCCATGCCGAGCGCGCTCTACCTGACGCTGGGGGCCGGCAACACGCATTTCGCGGGCGACGACAACTTCACCGTCACGCTCGGCACGGGCTTCAGGCTGCTCGTCACCGACTGGCTGGCCGCGTACGTCGACGCGCGTGACCGGGCGTTCGACAGCGATCTGCTCGGCAAGAGCAAGCTCACGCAGAACCTGCAATTCAGCCTCGGCCTGACCGCCTTCTTCTGATCCGGGGAACAGCCATGCGTCGCCCACTCGTGCTCCTTGCCGCAGTCGTTGCAGTCGTGCTCGCCACGGACGCCCTCGCGGACACGCCGAAGCCCGCGC
>JBBIVG010000004.1:28459-35087 GCA_037439865.1 Nevskiaceae bacterium | reverse complement strand
CTACCAGGGTATCTAATCCTGTTTGCTCCCCACGCTTTCGCACCTGAGCGTCAGTATTGGTCCAGGAAGTCGCCTTCGCCACTGATGTTCCTTCCGATATCTACGCATTTCACCGCTACACCGGAAATTCCACTTCCCTCTCCCATACTCGAGCAAGGCAGTTTCGGATGCAGTTCCCAGGTTGAGCCCGGGGATTTCACACCCGACATACCAAGCCGCCTACGTGCGCTTTACGCCCAGTAATTCCGATTAACGCTCGCACCCTCTGTATTACCGCGGCTGCTGGCACAGAGTTAGCCGGTGCTTCTTTTGTAGGTTAAGTCAACCTCCTGCCGTGTTAGGGCAAGAGCTTTCGTCCCTACCGAAAGGGCTTTACAACCCGCAGGCCTTCTTCACCCACGCGGCGTCGCTGGATCAGGGTTTCCCCCATTGTCCAATATTCCCCACTGCTGCCTCCCGTAGGAGTCTGGGCCGTGTCTCAGTCCCAGTGTGGCTGATCGTCCTCTCAGACCAGCTACGGATCGTCGCCTTGGTGGGCCGTTACCCCGCCAACTAGCTAATCCGACTTGGGCTCATCCTTCAGTGCCAGGCCTTGCGGTCCCCGGCTTTCCTCCGTGGAGCGTATGCGGTATTAGCCCGAGTTTCCCCGGGTTGTCCCCCGCTGAAGGGCAGATTCCCAAGCGTTCCTCACCCGTCCGCCTCTCGTCGCCAGGGTTGCCCCCGCGTTACCGATCGACTTGCATGTGTTAAGCACGCCGCCAGCGTTCAATCTGAGCCAGGATCAAACTCTTCACTTGAAGTCTTGCGACTTTAGTTCGGAGAGAATCCCAACTAGTTTCAGTATTTACTGGCTAATTGGTACTCGCCGTGTTTGCGCTTGCAAACGACCGACGCGAGTCCCCACACAAATTACCTGTTTCGATTGTTAAAGAGCGCCACCGGGCTCGGCCGGGGCAGACCGCGAATTATGCGGCATTCCACCGATCTGTCAACTCCGCCGTGCAGAAATTTCTGCCTGAGGGAGTCTCCGATCGCGCCCCCGGGAAGCCCGGGTGCCGTGGAAGGGCGCGCAGTATAGCGGTGCGCTGCGCCGCGTCAACACCCGCGTTTTCCACCGTTTTCCGGCCGAAAACTTGACTTCCAGAAACGCCGGAAAAAATAGGTGCCAGGCACCGGATTTCCGGCGCGAGGCCTAGAATTCCCGCATGCCCGGTCGTCGGCATCGTTGAGTCTCGCGGCTCGTGCGGACCGTGGTGTCTGTCGTCGCCACTGCCGTGCTCACCTATGTCGCGCTCTGCGCGTGGGTGTTCCTCGTACAGCGATCGCAGATCTACTTCCCCACGCCCGCCGCCGATCTCGCCGGGGTCGAGGGTCTCTGGGTCGAGAGCAGCGGCGAGCGACTCAAGGTGTGGGCCGTCCGACGGCCCGGGCCGCGCGCCCTCCTCTATTTCGGCGGCAATGCCGAGGACGTCGCCGGCGACGTGGATCTCTTCGCCGGCGCGTTTACCGACCGGTCTTTGTATCTCGTCAACTACCGAGGCTACGGGGGCAGCAGCGGGCGCCCGTCGGAGGCGGCGGTCTTCGCAGACGCGCTCGCCGTCTACGATCAAGTGCGTGCCGGACATGCTGATGTCGCGGTGATGGGCCGGAGTCTCGGCAGCGGTGTCGCGATGCACCTTGCGAGCAAGCGGCCGGTTTCACGGCTGGTGCTCGTGACCCCGTTCGACAGCCTCGTCAACGTGGCACGCGCCCATTTCCGCTGGCTGCCGGTCGGACTGCTCTTGCGCGATCGTTACGAGTCGGCGCGTCTCGCGCGCGACGTCTCCGCGCCGGTGCTGATCGTGATCGCCGCCGACGACGAGATCATTCCGCGCACGAGTTCGGATGAGCTGGTGCGCGCCTTCCCCGCGGCCCAAGTGCGTGTCGTCGTTGTACCCGGCGTCGGGCACAACACGCTCGACCTGTCGCCGCAGTATCTGGAATCAGTGCGGGCCTTTCTCGCCGGTGCGTGACGGACATCCGGACACGATGAAGTGCGAGCCATACGCCGCATTCCAGGCACCGCCCCCATTGCGCGAGCCCGAAGGTGACGAGCGTCCCGGCTGATTTCACCGCACCGGGATGATCAGAATCGCGAACGGGGTGCCGCCGTACATCACGAACGGCTTGTGCGTGTTCGGATTCGGCTCGCCGGACGGGAACCCGGACGTCGCAGCGATCCGCGCGTTCAGGATCATGATGTGTGGAGGCACGCGCACATAGTCCGCCTGACCGGGCAAGAGCTTCGTGGCGGTGACGTCAGTGGCGCTCCACGCCGTGCCGCCCTGCAGCATGTAGGAATAGCCGATCCGGTCGGGATCCGGCTCGCGTCCGGACATCGCCGCCATGAACCAGTCGAGGCCGTTCTGGTCGACGCAGAGCGGATGCCCGCTCGGTGTGCCGGGATCGTGCACGAGGCAGGTCCAGCCGTTCGTGCCCTTGCGCAGTTCCGTGAGCTTGCCGACCTCGCCAAGGTCCGCGACGGCAGCGTTGGCCGAGACTGCCGGCGGCGCGGCGGAGAGCGCCCAGTCGATGTCCGGGGTCCCGGGCAGCTGTGCACCGGAGGCGAAAGCGGCGGATGCCGTGGCAAGCGCAACGAGGGCGCAGAAAGCGCTTGTCGGCTGGTTGCCGGCGCGATCTCTAGTTACGGGCGCTTTGGTCATGGCATTCAGCTGGTGCCGAAAGTCGAGTCGTACTCGCTCCATGGCGCCCGTCAATTACCGAGCGAGTCGACGTCCGAGTCGTTCAGGTCGGGTCGGGCGCGGAAGCGTGCGCCGGCTGCTTCGCTCGCTGCTTTGATCTGGTCGCTGACGGCCTTGAAGCGCGGATCGTCGCGAATCGCGTCGAAGGCCGGGTCGACAGACATGGCTCGCCAGCCGATATCGTAACCCGCCTTCAACAGCGCCTCGAGTTCTGTCAGCGCTTCATCCCTGCGGCCGACACAAGCGAGGGAGCGCGCCAGCCAGCTGAAACGGGCCTCGTTGGTGAAGTAACCATAGGCGTGACGCTTGTTCCAGACGGGCTCCCAGCGAGCCAGTTCGTCCACGGCAGCGGTCTGGTCGCCAGTCCAAGCTGCAAGGCATATGGTCTCGGCGGCCCACCATCCACTGCTCGTGTCGAACTGGCCCGACGCGAGGTAGCTCTTGAGTCGCCGCAACGTCTCGCGCCGCTCGTCGCCCGTGCCCGGAAGCGGAGCCAGGATCGAAAATGCATCCTCGGGCGGAAGCCCGTCGGCAAGCATCCGCTCGGCGATCTCTCGAGCCTCGCGTGGTCGTCGGTCCAGGATGGCCGATCTCGCGTCGAGCGCCATGAGTGCGTCGTTGGCACCCTGTTTTTTCAGTTCCCGTCGCACCTGCCCGAGCAACTCGTCTTCACCGAACGCCAGCGCCATGCCGGCAAGCCAGCGCTGGAGACTGACGTTGTGCGGATCGAGGCTCAGCGCGCGACGAAGCAGGCGAAGGCCCAAGTCACTGGATCCAATTCTTCGCGCCGTCGTCAGCGCGGCGACCTGGTATGCATGAATCAGGTCGGGTCGCAGCCGAATGGCTTGCCGGTACCGCCCAAGAGCGCCAGGAATGTCGCCAAGAACGTCCAGGATCTGCCCGTAGGACACCCGGAGCGCAGCATCCCTCGGTTCGATCGACAGGAGCGGCTCGAGGACCTTCAGCGCCTCCCGGGGGCGGCCGGTGTTGCGCAAGAACGTCGCATAGGCCCGGATGACCGTCGGATCGTCCGGGCTCAGCGACGTAGCTTTGACGAATTCCTGGTCCGCTCCGTCCTTGTCCTGGTACCAGAGCACTTGTCCGAGCGCAGCATGTGCTGCGCCAAATTCCGGCGAGGCCGCAACCGCGCGTCGAGCCGCGCGCTCGCTGAGCTGCAAGGCCTGTTCCCTCGACATGCTGCCCGGCGTATCTCCGCCGCTGCTCCTTCGCGAAAGCAGATGGGCCTGGCTCAGCTCCACCCACGCCCGTGCAAAGCCGGGGTCCGCGGCAACGGACTGCTGCAGGAACGCAATGCCCTGCTCGAGCGACTTGTTCTCCCGTCGATCGATCGCCTGCTTGCCGCGGAGGTAGGCGTCGTAGGCAGCAACATTCGTCGTGCCGATCGAGCCGGGTCCGTGCTTGCCCGCGAGCGCTACGGAAAGCGCCTTCGTGACGCTGGACGCGATTTCGTCCTGAACCCTGAAGATGTCATCGGCCCGGCGATCGTAGGTTTCCGCCCAGAGATGGGAGCCGTCAGCCGTGCTGATGAGCTGCGTGGTGATGCGCAGTCGATCACCGGACCGCTGCACGCTTCCCTCGAGGACTGCACCGACCCCGAGCAACCGGCCGATGGTGCGCACGTCTTCGCTCTTGCCCTTGAAGGAGAACGAGGACGTACGCGCGATCACCTTGAGATCGCCGACCTGGGCCAGCATGGTGAGCAGCGTGTCCGCGATGCCGTCGGCCAGATACTCGTTGCCTGGGTCGGCGCTCATGTTGACGAATGGCAGCACGGCGACGGACGGGCGGGTGTCCGCCGGAGCGGGAGGTTGCGACACCTTCCCTCCTGCGGCCGGGATGGCAACGGTCTGCGTCCCTGCGCTTCGATGGCCGTAGAGCCACATCGCGCCGCCGCCGATCATGAGCAGCAAGCCGATTGTCGCGAGCTCCGAGCGCGTGACGCGCTGGTGGCCTCGGTCGCCGTGATACCAGGCCAGCGTCAGGGCAATGGGGAACCCGGCGATGAGCGCGATGGCGGCCAGCTGCTTGGCGAGTTCGGGCCAGTGGAAGGTATCGGCGAAGAAGCCGATCACCTGGAGCAGACCCCAGGCTCCCGCCCCGTAGCCGAGGCCCCATTGAACGATCTTGCGGTGTCGCAGCTTGAGCAAGGCGCCCTCGCCCGCACGCTCTGCCGGCGCGTTCGTCACGTCCGTGCCCCCAGTCTCGGCAGTCTACCGCCATCGACGGGCCATGTGCCCTGCTGGCGGTGCCGAGATAGCAAGGGTACCCGGCGAGATGTCATTCCTTCCGAATCCCGTCCCGAACAAGTTCGTCGGCGTCGGCGTTGCCACGCTTGGCCCTCAGCTCCGCGCGAACGCCAGCCCGATCGGCATCCGCGCGGTTCTGGCTCGCCTTGAACTTCCCGGTGAGCTCGGCAATCTCGACGTCGAAACCCACGATCGCTTTCAGCATCGCGTCGACGTACGCCGGCGGCGCATCCGTCACCGACCACGGTTCGGGTCGCCCCGCCTCGTGATGTTCGGTGAGTGCGCTCAAGAGCGCGTGCAATCTGTCTCGGTCATCAAAGAACCGGATTCGGCCGCGAGCGTGCACGACCGCGTAGTTCCAAGTGGGCACCACTCGCCCATTGGTTCTCTTGGAGGGATAGCTCGACGGCGAAACGTAGGCGTCCGCGCCGTTGAAGATGACGAGCACCTCGGTACCGTCATCCGACGTGCGCCAGAGAGGATTGGCTCGCGCGACGTGGCCGGTCAGCGTGCCGAGCGAACCGCGACTCCGGTCGAGCAGCATCGGGATGTGGTTGGCCTCGGGGCGGCCATCGACCGTACCGATCAACGTGCCGAGCGGGTGACGCTCGATGAACGCGTGCAGGACCTCGACGCGGTCTTCGCGGAAGTGGCCCGGCACGTACATGGAAATTCGGTGCCTGGCACCGAATTATTTGAGGGTCACACGAGCGAGCCGCCGCTTGCCGACCTGGAACACGTGCGTGCCGCCCACGGCGAACTTGAGCGAGCCGTCCTCGATCTTCGCGCCGTCCACCTTCACCGCGCCCTGCTTCAACTGCCGGAACGCCTCACTGGTGCTCGGCACGAGCCCTGCGGCCTTGAGCAGCTGCGCGAGTCCGAGCCCGTCCGCGCCGGCCTCGAGCGTCACCTCGGCGATGTCCTCGGGCAGCGCGCCCTGCGAGAAACGCGCGATGAACTCGTCGCGCGCGCGCTGGCCCGCGCCCGCGCCGTGGAAGCGATCGACGATCTCCACGCCGAGTTCGAATTTCACGTCGCGCGGATTGCGGCCACTTGCCACAGCGTCCTTCAACCGCGCGATCTCCGCGTTCGGACGGAACGACAGCAGGTCGAAGTAGCGCCACATCAGGTCGTCCGAGATCGACATGAGCTTGCCGAACATCTGGTCCGGCGCCTCGGTGATGCCGACGTAGTTGCCGAGCGACTTCGACATCTTGTTGACGCCGTCGAGCCCCTCGAGCAGCGGCATGGTCATCACGACCTGCGGCTCCTGGCCGTACGCCTCCTGCAGCTGGCGACCGACGAGCAGGTTGAACTTCTGGTCCGTGCCGCCGAGCTCGACGTCCGCCTTGAGCGCGACGGAGTCGTAGCCCTGCACGAGCGGATACAGGAACTCGTGGATCGCGATCGCCTGCCCCGCGCGATAGCGCTTGGCGAAGTCGTCGCGCTCGAGCATGCGGGCCACGGTGTGCTTCGCCGCGAGCTGGATCAGTCCCGCGGCGTTCATCGAGCCCATCCAGCGCGAGTTGAAATCGACCCTGGTCAGCTTCGGGTCGAGGATCTTGAAGATCTGCGCCTCGTAGGTCGCCGCGTTTGCCTTCACGTCGTCGGGCGTGAGCG